>JBKBNW010000007.1:0-29525 GCA_046295115.1 Demequina sp. | reverse complement strand
GTTCCTCGAGGACTACGTGTTCCGCTCCAAGGCCGCGCAGGCCCAGATCGAGCGCCGCACGGTGACGGTGCTCCACGAGCTGGCGCACATGTGGTTTGGCGACCTGGTCACCATGAAGTGGTGGAACGACCTGTGGCTCAACGAGTCCTTCGCGGAGTACGTGTCGACGCTCGCCACCGTGGAGACCACCCAGTGGCGCGACAACTGGGTGACGTTCAACTCGCTGGAGAAGACCTGGGCCGCGCGCCAGGACCAGCTGCCCTCGACGCACCCGATCATGGCCGACATCAGGGATCTCGAAGACGTCGAGGTCAACTTCGACGGCATCACTTACGCCAAGGGCGCGTCGGTGCTCAAGCAGCTCGCCGCCTGGGTGGGCCAGGACGAGTTCTTCGCCGGCGTCGCCGAATACTTCCGCAAGCATCACCACTCCAACACCACGCTGAGTGACCTGCTCGTCGAGCTCGAGGCCACCTCCGGTCGCGACCTCACCGCCTGGTCAGAGGTCTGGCTCCAGAAGGCCGGCATCACGACGCTGCGCCCGGAGATCGAGGTCGACACTCACGACGACATCGCCGTGTTCGCAGTGGTCCAGGAGGTGCCGGCCGAATGGCCCACGCACCGCCCGCACCGCATCGGCATCGGCGGCTACGACGTCGTGGTGACGGCGTCCGGTGAGACCGGCCTCGAGCGCACTATGTATGTCGAGACGGACATCACCGGCGCGCGCACCGAGATCCCCGAGCTCGTAGGCAAGCACCGCCCCGCGCTCATCCTCGTCAACGATGGCGACCTCGCGTATGCGAAGGTGCGGCTCGACGAGCAGTCGCTGGCCACGGCCGTGGAGCACGTGAGCGGCTTCGCCGACCCGCTGGCGCGCTCGATGGTGCTGACGGCCGCGTGGGACATGACCCGCGACGGCGAGATGCCGGCGCGCCAGTTCGTGGACCTCGTCCTCAGCAACGTCGCCCGCGAGTCGCAGTCCACCACCGTCATGGTGCTGCTGCGTCAGCTCGCCACGGCCCTGTCGCTCTACGTCCACCCCGACCACGCTCAAGACACGTGCAGCAGCGCCGCCGAGACGCTGTGGCTGCGGGTGATCGAGGCCCAGCCGGGTTCGGACAACCAGCTCCAGTTTGTGCGGGCATTCGCGTCGTTGGCCTGCACCGACATTCAGCTCGACAACCTGCAGGGGCTGCTCGACGGCAAGCTGCACCTCGAGGGCCTGCCCATCGACTCCGACCTCGCATGGGACCTGCTGATTGGCCTTGCGGTCGGCGGCCGTGCCAACGAGTATGCGATCGAACTACAGCTCGCCAGGGACGCCACCGCCTCGGGCCAGCGCCGCGCTGCGCACGCCCGTGCCGCGATGGCGACCGCGGAGGACAAGCGCCGCGCATGGGACTCGCTGGTGAACGCCGAGCAGGACATGCCGAACGCCCTGCAGTTCTCCGCTACCGCCGGATTCATGAACGTCAACAGCACAGCGCTGCTTGAGCCCTACGTCGACGAGTACTTCGCGGCCATTCGCCGCATCTACTCGGAAAAGACCAACGAGATCGCCACCGGACTGATCGAGGGCCTGTACCCGACTTTGCTCGCTGGCCGGGTGGAGGACCTGCAGGATAAGGCCGATGCATGGCTCGCCGAGAATGCCGATGCGCACGACGCTCTCAAGCGCCTGGTGATCGAGGGCCGCGACGGCGTGCGCCGCGCCCTGGATAACCAGTCCAAGGACAAGTAGCACCGCAGTGACGAAGGGCGGCGGCCCGCGCGGCCGCCGCCCTTTGGCGTCCCCCGCTGCGGTCGGCGTCGCCCCGCGCGGATCGCGCTGCGGGATGCCCCCGGAAGCCGCGACAGGGGCCGGACCTGGGCGAACGCAGGCATAACGACGCCAAGCATGGAAAACTAGCCTCATGCTCACTCGCGAAGAGGCCTCAGACCGCGCCCGATGCATCGGCGATGTCGCATACGACATCCGCCTGGACTTCACCCCGCCGGGTGATACGTTCCGCTCGGTCACGACCGTCACGTTCGAGGCCGAGCCGGACACGACGACGTTCCTCGATCTCGTCGGCACGGCGCGGCGCATTGAGGTTGAAGGCCGGGTGGCCAACCCCGCAGAGGCGCACACCGACGGCCGAATCGCGCTCGTGGACCTCAGTGGCCCCACCACGGTCACCGTGGAGGCTGATTGCGACTACCGCTCCGATGGCCAGGGCATCCACCGGTTCGTTGACCCCGAGAGCGGCGACGTCTACCTCTACAGCCAGTTCGCCGCGGACGACGCTCGCCGCGCCTTCGCGTGCTTTGACCAGCCCGACATCAAGGGCACCTTCGCGTTCACGGTGACCGCCCCGAGCGCGTGGACCGTGGTGTCCAACTCCCCCACGCCGGAACCCCAGGCCGTTTCCCACGCAGACGGCGACGCGAACCGCTGGGCCTTCGCACCCACGGTGCCGCTGCCCTGCTACGTGGCGGCTGTGGTGGCGGGACCGTACTCGTGGGCCGAAGGAACCCTGACCTCCGCCAAGGGCGAGATCTCGGCGCGCGTGTATGGCCGCAACAACCTCGCCGACCACCTGGCCGCGGACGAGATGATCGGCACCGTGCAGGCGGGGCTGACGCTGTTTGAGGACGTCTTCGGCATCCCGTACCCGTACGAGAAGTACGACCAGATCTTCGTGCCCGAGTACAACCTCGGGGCGATGGAGAACGCTGGCTGTGTGACGTTCTCGGAGGACCGGCTGGTGTTCCGGTCCCGCACCTCCGACGCGATGCGGGAGGCGCGCGTGAACGTCACGCTCCACGAGCTGAGCCACCAGTGGTTTGGCAACCTCGTGACCATGCGCTGGTGGGACGACCTGTGGCTCAACGAGTCCTTCGCGGAGTTCATGGGCGCGTGGGCCACCAGCAAGGTCACCCCATGGGCCGATGCGTGGGTCACCTTCGCCGCCGCGCGCAAGTCGACCGCCTACGTCCAGGACCAGCTGCCGACCACGCACCCCATCGTCGCGCAGGTGCCGGATACCGAGGCGACCGTCTCCGCCTTCGACATGATCACCTACGCCAAGGGCGCATCGGCCCTCAAGCAGCTGGTCGCGTTCGTGGGCGAGGACAGGTTCTTCGCCGGAGTCAACGCGTACCTGACGCGCTACTCTCACGGCAACGCCACGCTCGCGGACTTCCTCGACGAGCTCGAGAAGATCACCGGCCACAACCTCGATGCGTGGGCAGGCGCGTGGCTCGAGACCCCCGGGCCGTCGACCCTGCGCCCGGTCATCGAAGTGCGCGAGGGCATTGTCACCGCGCTGTCGATCGCGCAGGATGTGCCCGCCGAGTACCCCGTGTTCCGTCCGCACCAGGTACGCGTCGCCGGCTACGTCCACGACGGCGCCGCGGGCCGGTTCGACGAGGCCTGGTCCGCGGACGTGACCGTCGACGGCTCGCTGACCGAGGTGCTCGCGGCAGCGGGAGAGGTCCGGCCGGACCTGCTGCTGGTGAACGACCGCGACCTCACCTACGCGAAGATCGTGCTCGACGAGGTCTCGCTCGCCGCGGTGACCGCGCACATCGCCGATCTTCGCGACCCGATGGCGCTCGGCCTGGTGCTGGACGCGCTGTGGCACATGGTGCGCGACGCTCAGCTGCCGGCGGCCACCTACATCGACGCTGTGCTCAACGCGCTGCCAGGCATGACGAACTCCGAGACGGTCCAGGCCCACCTGCACACGGTCGTCATCGCGTTGTCCCGGTACGTGCCACCCGTGGTCGCCACACCACTCACGGCGGATGCCGCGGCGAGGCTCTTGGACGTCCTCGGCACTGCACCGGCCGGCTCCGACCTCCAACTGCAGGCGCTGAAGGGCTTCGCGCGGCTCGCCTCCACTCCCGACCACGCGGCGCACCTCGCGGCTCTCGCCGATGGTAGCGAGGTACTCGACGGCCTCGACATCGACACCGACCTGCGCTGGGAACTGCTGGCCGGGCTCGCCGCGTGCGGTGACGACGTCGACTCGCGGGTCGACGCGGCGCTGCAACAGGACCCCGGCGCGATCGGCCAGCGGCGCGCGGCCGGGGTACGGGCGGCGCAGGCCTCGCCGGACGCGAAGCGGGCGGCATGGGAGTCCTTGGTGCGGCCCGACGCCCCCGTGCCCAACGCGGTGCAGTACGAGATCGCACAAGGGCTCGCGAGGGCGGCCGACCCGGCGCTGCTGGTCCCGCTCTTACCGACCATCCTCGCGGAGCTGACCGAGTACTACGCGGAGAACGCGGGGTTCGTGGGCCGGCGGGTCGCGACCTACGTCTTCCCCGCCTGGGCGGCCGGCTGGGTCGACGGTCTCGACGCGACTCTCGACGAGTGGCTCGCCACGCACGTCGACGCGCCGTCGGTGCTGCGCAAGGTGATCATCGAGGGTGCCGACGAGGTGCGGCGGGCGCTGCGCGCGCAGGCGGCGAGCCAGGGCTAGCGCCGCGCAGTCCTGACAGCCTCCAGCAGCCGCTGCAGGCGGGGGTGGTCGAACAGGGTGTCGAGCAGCACTGCCTGGCCGTTGGAGTCGGCCAGCGGCACCTGCCAGTTGGGGTACTCGGTGTGGGTGCCGGGGTGGTTCTGTGAGCGTCGCTCCCCCACCGCATCGGCCAGCGAGACGGCGGTGAGCAGCGCAGGCGAGTGCATCGCGAGCCGGTGTACGCCCGCCACCAGGTCGTCCTCGTTCCAGTCCTCGATGATCCAGTCGCGGCGGCGCAGGTAGTCGACCAGCGCGTCGCGCTGGCGGTCGGACTCGGCCTTCTCGGCGTCGGCGTCCCCCGCCAGCAGTCCCAGGTCGCGCCGCCTCTCGATGTGCTCGCCGGCCAAGAACGCCGCCGTGGGCGGCAGGTCGTGAACCGTGACGGACACCAGCGCGTCAGCCCGGTAGCGTTCGGGCGCGGTCGGCGAGCCGTCGTCCTGCTTCTCGAACAGCGCCACGACCGTGCCGAGCACGCCGCGGTGGTTGAGGTAGTCGGAGACCCACGGCTCGAGCGTGCCCAGGTCCTCGCCAATCACGATGGTGCCGGCGCGGTGCGCCTCGAGCGCGAGGATGCCAATCAGCGCGTCGTGGTCGAACTGAATGTAGACGCCGTCGCTCGGCCCACAGCCATCCGGGATCCACCATTGGCGGAACAGCCCCAGAATGTGGTCGACGCGCAACGCTCCGGCGTGACGCACCGCCGCCCTCACCACGTCGCGGAACGGCAGGTACGCGGCCGCCTCGAGGGCGCGCGGCTGCCACGGCGGCTGCGACCAGTTCTGGCCGTGCTGGTTGTACATGTCCGGTGGGGCGCCCACATTCATGCCGGTCGCGAGCACGCGGCCCAGGGACCAGGCATCGGCGCCGTGCGGGTGCACACCGACCGCGAGGTCCGTCATGATGCCAATCGACATCCCGGCCTCGACGGCATCGGCCTGCGCGCGCGCCAGTTGCTCGTCGGCGACCCACTGCAGCCACGCGTAGAACAGCACGCGCTCGGTGTTCTCCTCGCGCCACGCCTCGATGGAGGGCGAGCGCGGGTTGGCGAACTCATCAGGCCAGGGCAGCCCCTTGTGGGCCTCGGAGATGGCGCACCACGTGGCGAACTCCTCAAGCGCTGCACCCTCGCGCAGGCAAAAGGCCTCGAAGCGGGCCTGTCGAGCCGCAGATCTGGGCGCGTCGAACACCTGCTGGAGTGCCTGCGACTTGGCGCGCCAGGACGCGTCGCGGTCCAGCAGACCGACCTCGGTGTTGGCCCGGCGCGGCCGCTCGGACTCCCACTCGATGACCGCCCGCTGCTGCGACGGCACGTACGCGACCTCGGGGATGTCCTCGATGCGGATGTACAGGGGGTTCAGGAACCGCCGCGACGTGGGCAGGTACGGCGACGGCTCCATGGGCGCCACGGGCTCGCCGGCGTGGAGCGGGTTGATGAGCATGAAGTCCGCGCCCTCCCGGATCGCCGCGAGCGCGCACAGGTCGCCGAGGTCGCCGAAGTCGCCTATGCCCCACGACCGCTCCGACCTCACCGAATACAGCTGTGCGGCGAGGCCCCACGGGCGGTCGCGGCGAACCTGGTCGGGGACCGAGATCCGCTCCGGGGTCACGACCACCCAGCCGCGCGCGCGCCGCCCCGTCGTGCCGGCGTGGAGCCGGTGCCACCCCAGCGGCAGGTCTGCAGGGATGCGCATGGTCGCGCGGCCCACCTCGTGACCGTCAATGCGTCGGGGCGGAACGTAGACATCTACCTGGGAGAGGTCGCGCTCCTCCCCGCTCTCAAGCACCAGGCTCGCGGCCACCGGCTCGCCGTGCGGCACGTGAACGGGCACCTCGGTGCCGCGCCCCCCAGTCACGACCGTGATCGGCGGCACCATCCGCCGCCACGGCAGGTCTTCAAGCGCCGCGAGGGACCGTTCGCACGTGGCATCGTCGTGCGCGTCCACACCCATCGACGCGAGCGCGGCGCGGATGGCGCGCACTGAGCACGGCACCCGCTCGCCGTTCCAGGCGGTGTAGTCGACCGACACCCCGCAGGCGCGCGCGAGCGCGGTCAGTGCGGGCGATGAAGGCTGAGTGCCGGAGTCTGTCACGTGCCCATCCTGCCAGGTCCTGAACGCACCACGTGAGGTCCCTCCCGGCCGATGCGCTCATCTGGGGGCCTCGCGATGGTTACCCTGGGAAGCGTGCTGCACCAGACCCAAGAGCCAGAGCCCACCACCACCGTCGTGCCCCCCGTGCCCTCAACCCGCGAAGTCTCGCAGTGGTGGGACAACGTGTCCGCCAACCTCATCGGGTTCGCCGTCATGGTGGTCGTGGTCCTCATCCTGTGGTTCGTGGGCCGCGCGCTGATCAACGGGTTCACCCGCGCGGTCGAACGAGGCGCCCCGCTCACGGACGCCCGCGCCCGCCGAGCGTTGGCCAGGGCGCGCATCAAGCTCCCCGCCCCCAACACCACGGAGGAGCGGCTCGAGGCAGAACGGCGCCGCAAGCGAGCCGGCACGCTGCGCAAGGTGCTCAAGTCCGCGCTGGCGGTCCTACTGATCGTGCTCGTGGCCATGACCGGCCTCGCGGTGGTGGGAGTGCCCGTGGGGCCCATGCTCGCATCGGCCGGAATCCTCGGTGTGGCCCTCGGGTTCGGCGCTCAGTCGCTGGTCAAGGACCTCCTCGCGGGCACCTTCATGCTGATGGAGGATCAGTACGGCGTGGGCGACGTGGTGGACCTGGGCGAGGCGATCGGTGCGGTCGAGGAGGTGGGCCTGCGGTGCACGCGGCTGCGCTCTCTCGACGGCACCGTCTGGTACGTCCCCAATGGCGAGGTTCGCCGCGTGGGCAACATGACCCGCATGTGGAGTCGCGTCATGGTGGAGGTGCGGTTCGCCTACGACACCGACATCGAGGCGGCGCGCCAGGCGATGATCGACGCCGTCGAGGCGGCCAAGCGCGAGCGCGAGGAGGTGGCCGCGGCGGTGCTGGGCGAGCCCGAGGTGGCGGGCATCGAGTCCCTCGAGTACAACGCCGTGATGCTGCGTCTGATGTGCCAGGTCAACCCCGCCACCCAATGGGACGTCCAGCGCGAGGTGCGCCGCGAGATGCGCCGGCTGTTCGCCGAGCGCGGCATCTCGCTCGCCGTGCCCGGAGAGGCGATGGTGTTCGATACCAAGGCCAACCCCGACAAGGTGGAACTGCACGACTCGGCCCGTCCCCGTCGGGACGTCGCCCCCAAGGGTACGGACGGCCGGCCCCTGCCTCCCGCCAACGACGAGGAGGCCCGCTGACATGACGACGCCCGACAACTCGACACCCGCCAACTCGACACCGGGGATGACCATCGGCTCCGGCGCCCCGCAAGGCGAAAACCAGAGCTTCTTCGACGCCGTCGGCGGCCACGCGACCTTCGAGCGGATCGTCCGCCGCTTCTACGCTGGCGTCGCCGAGGACACCATTCTGGGCCCCATGTACCCCCAAGAGGACATGGAGGGAGCCACCCAGCGCCTCACCATGTTCCTGGAGCAGTACTGGGGCGGGCCCACCACCTATTCTGACCAGCGCGGCCACCCACGGCTGCGCATGCGTCACCAGCCCTTCCACGTCAACCCCGAGGCCCGCGACCACTGGATCACGCTGATGAGGGACGCGGTCGCATCTGCCGGCCTCGCGCCGCTGCACGCGGTGACGCTCATGGACTACATGGAGCGGGCCGCCCACTCGATGATCAACACCTTCGAGCCCACGCCTGAGGCCGGCTCGAACCCGCACGTTTAGGAGCTACGCATGGAGCACGTCGAGGACATCTGGGCCGAGGAGGCCGTCGCATCGGGAATGGCGGTGCTCGACCTGCGCCGCCTGGGCGAGACCGAGTTCGAGGCGGACTCGCTGCCCATGCCGGGGGGTCGCGCGTACGGCGGGCAGGTGCTCGCACAAGCGCTGCTCGCGGCCGGCCACACAGTGGACGAGGAGCGCGCCATGCACTCGATGCACGGGTACTTCTTGCGCCCCGGCGACGCGGCGCGCGCCATCACGTTCGAGGTAGAGAAGCTGCGCGACGGACGGTCCTTCTCCGCCCGCCGCACCCACGCCTTCCAGGACGGCAAGCCCATCCTGTCGATGATCGCGTCCTTCCAACTCCCCCAGAACGGCCCCGAACACTCAGTGTCGATGCCCGAGGTACCGGGGCCCGATGCGGTCGCCTCGTCGGTCGACATCCTCGCCCCGTTCGAGGGGGATGCCCGCGCGGATTACTGGCTCAAGCGCACCCCGTTCGACCTGCGCCACGTCGAGGGCTCGCTCCTGCTGCGCAGCGACCAGCGCCCCAAGCAGTACCAGACCACCTGGATCCGGCTCCGGCAGCCGATCGAGGGCTCGGACCTGCTCCACCGGGCCCTGCTGGCATTCCAGTGCGACCAGGTCATGCTCGAACCGCTGCTTCGCCGTCACGGCGCCTCGTGGATCACGCCAGGCCTGAACTTCGCGAGCCTGGACCACGCGATGTGGTGGCACCGCCCAGCCCGCGCCGACGAGTGGCTGCTGTATGTGCAGGATGCGCCCACTGCTCAAGGCGGCCGCGGGCTCGGCGGTACGTGGGTGTTCTCCGAGGACGGTCGCCTGGTGGCGTCCGCCTCTCAAGAGGGCATGATCCGCATGCCGGAGTGAGCCGGAGCCCCCGAATGCGGACTTTCCTCAGTTGATCTCAAACCTTTACCAAACCGTGACTTACGGCCTGCCGTAGCGTATTTACCAGGCATGTTATGTGGTGTCGGCGCGCGCATCGGCCGTATTGGCGACCTGCCCGTTTGAGATTGATGCACGGGGGTTGATAGCGTCGAGGAGCCGTTTCGGGGTTCGCGTCAGTCACGACCGAAGCGCCAATGACCAGCCCAGGCCTCTTGGCTGCGCCCATCAGTGGAGCGCGCCCTGGTGGCGAGCGATGGCGGCGGCACCTAATCCGTCGGCATGTGGGCCCGTGACTGCCGTACGACGGCTGCGAGCCCCCTCGTCGCATCGAGGCCGCAAACTACTCCCGTTTGACGCACGGGGAGCTGAGGAACCACGTGAACGACAGCATCGCCCTGCGCGCTGACGGGCTGTACAAGGTGTTCGGAAAGAATGCCGACGACGCCGTGCGCCGCATTCGGGACGGCGCCTCGCGCGACGATCTCGGCGGTGCCACTGCCGCCGTGATCGACGCCTCTTTCGAGGTGAAGCGTGGAGAGATCTTTGTCGTGATGGGCCTGTCGGGCTCCGGCAAGTCCACCTTGATCCGCATGCTCAACGGCCTCTTCACCGCGACCGCGGGTGCCGTGGAGATTGGCGGGGACTCCGTCACCGGCGCGAGCACCGCCCAGTTGCGCGACCTGCGACGGCACCGCGTGTCGATGGTGTTCCAGCACTTCGCGCTGCTGCCCCACCGCACCGTGATCGACAACGTCGCTTACGGCCTTGAGATTCAGGGCATGTCCAAGGAGGAGCGGCTGCTGCGCGCCCGCGAGGTGACACAGGTCGTCGGGCTCGGCGGGTGGGAGGAGAAGTACCCCTCGCAACTGTCCGGTGGCATGCAGCAGCGGGTCGGCTTGGCCCGCGCCCTCGCCGCAGATACCGACGTGCTGCTCATGGACGAGGCGTTCTCCGCACTCGACCCGCTGATCCGACGCGAGATGCAGGATCAGCTGCTCGAGTTGCAAGCCGAGTTGGGCAAGACCATCGTCTTCATCACCCACGACCTCAATGAGGCCATGTACATCGGGGACCGCATCGCGGTCATGCGCGACGGCCGCATTGTGCAGATCGGCTCCCCTGAGGACATCCTCACCAACCCCGCGAACGACTACGTCGAGCAGTTCGTGCAGGACGTCGACCGCACCAAGGTGCTGAGCGCCGAGTCCGTGATGCGCAAGCCGCGGGTGGTGATCCACGAATCCGGCGGCCCCCATGCTGCGCTCGCCACCATGCGCGACGAGCAGATGAGCGCCGCGTACGTCACCAAGCGTGACCGGACCCTCGTGGGATGGGTGCGCGACCGCGACGTGCTGGATCTGGTGCGCAGGGGCGAGAAGTCGCTGACGCCCGCGATCCAAACCGACCACGGCGCGGTCTCCAAGGACACCGCGCTCGCCGACTTGTTCATTCCCTCGCTCGAGGCCGCGCTACCCCTGGCCGTCGCCGACGAGCGTCAGCGCCTGGTGGGAGTGATCCCGCGGGTGACGCTGCTCGCGACGCTCGGCGGCGAGCCCGAGGCCGCGAGCTCCGCGGCCCCCAGGCCCGATCCCCTCCCCTCGGCCGTGGTCGACAAGGTGCTCGGTTTTGCCGCCACGAAGGGAGGCGTGTGATGGACTTCCGCATCCCCGTAGGCAACTGGATCAACAGCGTGCTCGACTGGGCACAAAACAACATGGGCGCCTTCTTCGGAGGAATGCGCTCCACCTTCAAGGGCATGTACGACGGCATGGAGTGGCTGTTCGCGTCGCCCCCCACGCTTGCGATCATCGCGGTCCTCGCCGTTGCGGGACTCTTCGCGCGGGGCTGGAAGTTCGCGGTCGGGCTGATCGTGGGACTGCTCTTCATTGTGGGCGTCGACCAGTGGGATAACGCGGTGAGCACCCTCGCGCTCGTCATCGTCGCGGCCTTCATCGCCATCGCGCTGTCGATCCCTCTGGGCATCTGGGCGGCGCGCAACGACACCGTCTCCAAAGTGCTGAAGCCCGCTATGGACTTCCTCCAGACCATGCCCGCCTTCGTGTACCTCATGCCCGCGCTCGCCCTGCTGCGCGTGGGAATCGCGCCGGGCATCTTCGCGACGATCCTGTTTGCGATGGCGCCGGGCGTGCGGCTCACCGAACTGGGCATCCGCGGCGTAGACAAAGAAGTGGTGGAGGCAGGTCAGGCCTTCGGCGCCTCCCCGCGCCGCATCCTGCGCCAGATTCAACTGCCCCTCGCGATGCCGTCCATCATGGCCGGCATCAACCAGATCATCATGCTGTCGCTGTCAATGGTCGTGATCGCCGGCCTCGTCGGGGCGGGCGGCCTCGGTGGGGACGTGGTGCGTTCGCTGAGTTCGCTCGACTATCCGCTCGGATTCGAAGCCGGCTTGTCCGTCGTGGTGCTGGCGATCATCCTCGACCGTTTCACCGGAGCCTTCGGGCAGCGCATGGGGCTGTACTCCGCGCTGCGCACGCGCCACGCCACGCGCAAGACCGCTGAAGAGCTGGCTCGTGCCGAGGCTCAGCTGGAGTCCGTAGGCGGACGCCGCGCCGTCGGGACGGCCACGCACTAGCCCGACCCGCGCATCGGCCGTTGGCCGGTGGCCCACCACAGACCTCGCGGCCGTCACCCACGGTCGCGCGCATCGGGCCGCTCGACGCGGCCGGGGATGCTCACGGCGGCGGAGACTCCGCACGCTGGGAAAGGAACCATATGTACAAGCGCACTTCCACCGCTTTCGCGGTGACTGCCGCTGCGGGCCTCGTGCTCGCTGGCTGCTCCTCGGCCGACGACGACGCCGCAGACGGCTCGACTGCGGCCGGCGAGGCGACCGAAGGTGGCGACCTCACGCTGGCCGTCTTCAACGGTTGGGACGAGTCGCTCGCGACCTCCCTCCTGTGGGAGGCCATCCTCGAGGACCACGGCTACAACGTCGAGCTCGCCTACGCCGACCCCGCCCCGGTCTTCCAGGGCATCGCGGACGGCGACTACGACATCGTCACCGACGTGTGGCTGCCGCTCACCCACGAGTCCTACGTCAACCAGTTCGGCGACGACATGGAGCAGCTCGGTGCGTGGTTTGACGCCGCCGCGCTGACCATCGCCGTCAACTCGGACGCGCCGGTCGACTCGCTGACCGAGCTCGCCGAGAACGCCGACGCGTTCAACAACCAGATCGTCGGCATCGAGCCCGGCGCTGGCCTCACGACGGCGACCGAGGCCGCCATCGAGGCCTACGGCCTGGAGGACATGGACTTCATCACCTCCTCGACTCCCGCCATGTTGCAGGAGCTCGACACCGCCACCTCGAACGGCGAGAACATTGTCGTGACGCTGTGGGAGCCCCACTGGGCCTACGGCGCCTACGACATCAAGAACCTCGCCGACCCCGACGGTCTGATGGGCGACGCCGAGGAGATCTACACCTACGGCCGCACTGGCATCACCGAGGACTTCCCGCAGGTCGCCGAGTGGTTCGCCAACTTCACCATGGAGGCGGAGCTGCTCTACGACCTCGAGAACGAGTTGAACGCCGCTGACGAGGCCGACTACGAGGCCGTCGTGGCCGACTGGATCGCCGCGAACCAGGAGTGGGTCGACTCGCTCACCGCGTAAGTCACACTCGCGTGAACGAAAGCGCCGGTCGCCTCAGGGTGGCCGGCGCTTTCGCATCCCCCGCCGTCCCCCCTTCCCCTCCCCCGCCTTAGCGCGGTATTGGGCGCTCAGTGTCGGTTGTGAGCGGCCCGCGAATCCTGGCGGGCAGTGAGTGTCGTCCGGCCGATGCGCGGGCTCAGCGCCTGCGGAACTCCACCGGGGCCTCGACGTGTGGCGCCCACGCGGCGCGCTCGTCTTGCGTCAGCCGGCGCGGGCGCTCCGATGCCGCATCGATCAGCACCAGCGTCGTCGACGCCCGCGCGAACACCTGCTGCTCGGCGGCCCCCACCGGTGAACAGACCTCGTAGCAGATCTCGATGCTCGCCCCGCCGAGCCGTCCGATCCACAGCTGCACGTCGATGGGACGGCGCAGGAACGGCACGGGCGCGAGGTACTCAATCTGCTGGCCCGCGATGAGGGTGATGGTCTCCGCCCCCGGCCCGCCGTGAATCACCGCTGTAGGGGTGACGTCGTCGCCTTCCTCCGCACCCGCATCGGCCCAGAACACGCGGATGCGCGCCTCCTCCAGCAGCCTCAGCATCTCCGCGTTGTTCACGTGCCCGTAGGCGTCGAGATCGGACCAGCGCAGGGAGATGGGGACGTGGATGCGGCTCATGGCGTCACGGTAGCGGCCAATCGACACTCAGCGCCCGCCAGCATTCACCGCGCCCCGAAAAACGACACCCACCGCCCTCTACCGCGCTAAGGCGGAGAGGGGGTGGGTGCCGGGGGCGGAAGCCGACTAGTCGCGGGTGAGCTTGCGGTAGGTCACGCGGTGCGGGCGGGCCGCATCGGCGCCCAGGCGCTCGATCTTGTTCTCCTCGTACGCCTCGAAGTTGCCCTCGAACCAGTACCACTTCGCCGGGTTCTCGTCGGTGCCCTCGTAGGCCAAGATGTGCGTCGCGACACGGTCCAGGAACCACCGGTCGTGCGAGACAACCACCGCGCAGCCGGGGAACTCGAGCAGCGCGTTCTCGAGCGAACCAAGCGTCTCCACGTCCAGGTCGTTGGTGGGCTCGTCAAGCAGCAGGACGTTGCCGCCCTCCTTGAGCGTGAGCGCCAAGTTCAGGCGGTTGCGCTCTCCTCCTGACAGGATGCCGGCGGCCTTCTGCTGGTCAGGGCCCTTGAAGCCGAAGGCGCCCACATAGGCGCGCGACGGCATCTCGACGTTGCCGACCTTGATGAAGTCGAGCCCGTCGGACACGACCTCGAACAGCGACTTCTTGGGGTCGATGCCGCCTCGGCTCTGGTCGACGTAGCTGACCTTGACCGTCTCGCCGATCTTCAGGTCGCCGCTGTCGAGCGGCTCCAAGCCGACGATGGTCTTGAACAGCGTGGTCTTTCCCACGCCGTTGGGACCGATCACGCCGACGATGCCGTTGCGCGGCAGCGAGAACGACAGCCCATCGATGAGGGTGCGGTCGCCAAACCCCTTCTTGAGGTCCTTGGCCTCCAGCACCAGCGAACCCAGGCGCGGGCCCGGCGGGATCTGAATCTCCTCGAAGTCGAGCTTCTTAGTGCGCTCGGCCTCGGCGGCCATCTCTTCGTAGCGACCGAGGCGAGCCTTGGACTTGGTGCGCTTGCCCTTGGCGTTCGAGCGCACCCACTCCAGCTCCTCCTTGAGGCGCTTGGACAGCTTGGCGTCCTTCTTGCCCTGAACCGCGAGCCGCTCCTGCTTCTTCTCGAGGTAGGTCGAGTAGTTGCCCTCGTACGGGTACAGGTGACCGCGGTCGACCTCGCAGATCCACTGGGCGACGTGGTCGAGGAAGTACCGGTCGTGAGTGACGGCTAGCACTGCGCCTGAATACTTGGACAGGTGCTGCTCGAGCCACAGCACCGATTCGGCGTCAAGGTGGTTGGTGGGCTCGTCGAGCAGCAGCAGGTCCGGCTTCTCAAGCAGCAGCTTGCACAGCGCGACGCGCCTGCGCTCACCACCGGAGAGCACCGACACATCGGCGTCCGGCGGCGGGCACCGGAGGGCGTCCATGGCCTGCTCGAGCTGGCTGTCGAGGTCCCACGCGTCGGCGTGGTCGAGATCCTCCTGGAGCGTGCCCATCTCGGCCAGCAGCGTGTCGTAGTCGGCGTCGGGGTTCGCCATCTCCTCGGAGATCGCGTTGAAGCGGTCGAGCTTTCCCTTGATCTCGGCGACGCCCTCTTCGACGTTGCCGAGCACAGTCTTTTCCTCATTCAGCGGCGGCTCCTGCAGCAGGATGCCCACGGTGTACCCGTCGCTCAGGCGCGCCTCTCCGTTGGAGGGCTGCTCCAGCCCGGCCATGATCTTGAGGATCGTCGACTTGCCGGCGCCGTTAGGGCCGACCATGCCGATCTTCGCGCCCGGGTAGAACGACATGGTCACGTCATCGAGGATGACCTTGTCGCCGTGCGCCTTGCGCGTCTTGTACATCGAGTAGATGAACTCAGCCACTGAAACTCCGTGTTGTAAGTGATAGTCGGGTGTTTCGCCCAGCCTAGCCGGGCACACACGACTCGGGCCCCGCTCCGTCACGAGCGAGGCCCGAGTGGTACGAGCGAGGTCTAGACGCGGCGACCCGAGAATCGCGTCACCAGGCTGACCAGCAGCGCCGCGGCGAGCACACCAAAGCGCTAGCCCAGCCACACGGGTTCGTCGCCCCCGAGGGCGCCCCGCGCGTCGCAGGGGGTCGACGCGCGGGGCGTCTGACAACACCCGTCCGGCATTCACACCAGCGCAGCGGGCCGCCCTTCGACCTCCTCGGGCTCCTCGGGCTCCTCGACCAGCTCCGCCTCGTCGTCAATATCCGCATCCGCGGTATCGACCACGTCTTCGCTCGCGGCCTCGTCGTCGCCGCCAGTGACGGTCGCCCTCGTGAAGGTGGCGATGCCCTTGGTGAGGTCGTGGCCCACGCAGGTCGCGTCGAGCTGCAACCCCCAGTGGGTGACCTTCTGCGCGTCGACCCACTCGTTGGTGCGCAGCCGCCCTTCGACGATCACCGGCTGTCCCGTGCGGATCGACTCGGCGACGAGTCGCGCGGCGTCGCGGAACACCCGCACGGTGAACCACTCGGTCTTGGCATCGGCCCACGTGTCGGTACCGCGGTCGAAGTAGCGGGAGGTCTGCGCGAGCCTAAACGAACACATGGCCGGCCCCTCCCCGTCGCGCGTGATGACGAACCGCGGGTCGGTGGCGACCCATCCGGTCACCGTCATGGTCAAATCCTTCATGCTGCCTCCTCGACTCGTGCCGCTGTCTGCGGCTGAGCCCAGGCTCGCCCGCGGCCACGACCGCGCGCATGGGAGACCACGCAGTTCCGTGGAGGGTGGCGATGCGCGCCGGCCTGGGGACGGCCAGGCACGCAGACAGGTGGACCCCCGCGCGCGGGGTCATCCGCGCGAGCGGTCAGCGCCGACCGAGCTCCTTGGCCCGCGCGGTGGCGGCGCGCACGCCGGCCCGAAGAGCGTCGTCGAGCCCATGCGCACTGAAGGCCGCGAGCGCCGCGGCCGTCGAGCCGCCAGGGCTGGTCACCTCGTCGCGCAGCTCACCCGCCTCGCGCCCCGAGGCCTGGAGGTAAGCGGCAGCGCCCCCAATCATCGCTGGCACCATCCTCGCCGCCTGCTCGGCGGTCAGGCCCTGTTCCACAGCCGCGGCGGAGAGCGCCTCGACCACGGCGTACACATACGCGGGCCCAGAGCCCACGACCGCGGAGAACGCGTCGATGTGGGCCTCGTCCATCTCCTCGACCGCGCCGGTGGGCGCGAACAGCTCGCGCACCCGCGCATCGGTCCCCTGCAAAGCCCCGGGCGAAACGGCGAAGGCCGTGACCCCGTGCCCCACCGCCACCGGCGTGTTCGGCATGGTCCGTACCAACGCGACCGCTGCGGGCAGCTCCGGCGCGATATCCGCGAGCCGCACCCCACCCGCGACGGACACCACGAGAGCGCCGGGCGCGAGCGCATCGGCGATCTCGCGTGCCAAAGACACGATCGCGTGCGGCTTGACTCCCAGAATCACCACGTCTGCGCCGGCGACGGCCGCGATATTCGCGGTCGGCGCCTCGGCGACGGCGGCATGAGTCACGTTGTCAAGGCCCACCGCCCACTCGGGACGGGACGCGCCCGTCGTGAGCCGCAGCTCCCATGCGGGTGCGACCGAGGCCCAGCGACGCGCCAGCGCGCCGGCCATGTTCCCCGCGCCGAGCACCGCGATAACGCGTGGCGCCTCGCTCACGAGGGTCGGTCCTGATCCAGCTCCGTGAGCTCGTCGAGCGCACGGTACGCCTGGTGAATCGTCTCGGTCGGCTCGAGCACGGCGGGCAGCACCTCGCGGCGCACCGCATCCCGGCCCACCTCGAGCGTGCGCTTGCGCGCGGACGATGCGGCGGCGGACTTCCCAAACAGCGCCCGCCATCCACGGGCGGGCTGGGTCGCGGGCCACGTCGCGTCCTCGAGCGAGTCCTCGATGCGGCGCGCGAGGTCTTCCGCGTTCTCGACGGCCTCGGACACCACCTGCCGCCACGCCACCGGCAGCCCCTCGGTCGCGGCGTCGATCCAGTCCAGCCGCTCGCGCTCCACCGTGTGCACCGGCGCGCGCCACGTCGACTCCAACTCTCCGTGCGCGCCGCGCGCCCTGGCCGCCGCCGCATCGGCCCGCGCGTCCACCCCCGCCGCGCGTGCGAGGGCGCTCACCAACTCGGAGACGTCGGGCAGCTGCGGGTCCGCGTCCTTCGCGAGCGCCCCGGCGAGCGCGCGCCCCGCGCTGACCAGGTCCGACCGCACTGCCTCGGCCGCGACGGTGCGCGCCGACACCGCGCCCGCGAGCTCCGCTCGGAGAATGTCCAGTCCGTGGCCGGTCCGCGCGGACACGGGCATCACGGGCACCTGGGTCATCCCGTCGACGGCGAGCAGGCGCTGCAGGTCGCGCGCCACCGCCCACGCATCCTCAGTAGACAGCCTGTCCACGTGGTTCAGCACCACGAGCGAGGGCCGCGAGCGCTCCGAGGCGGCCCTTAAATAGAACTGGTGGAGCGCGTGGTCGGCGTACTTCTGCGGATCGACGACCCACAGCAACAGGTCTGCCATCGGCACGATCCGGTCCACGATGGCCCGGTTCGCGGAGTTGATTGAGTCGTGGTCGGGCAGGTCGAGGAGCACCATTCCCGACAACGACGCCTCGTCGTCGGCGTCCAGATGGTCGATCTGTCGGCGCAGCCGCCTGTCGCGGGTCACCCCGAGCCAGTCCAGCAGCGCATCGGCCCGCTCGCCCCACACCGCCGCGCTCACATGAGAGGTGGTGGGACGGGCCACGCCGGGCACCGCGAACTCCCGCCCCACGATCGCGTTGAAGAGGCTGGACTTGCCCGATCCCGTGCCGCCCGCGAGCGCCACCACGGTGTAGTCCACGCCCATTGAGAGCCGTTGATCACAGCGCTCGATGGTCGCGTGGACCTCCTCGCGCACGCCAGTGGGGATCGCCTCGGAGGCCCACTCCATCGAAGAACGCAGTCGTGCCACCCGCTCGAGCAGTGCGGTCGTCTCCGATGGCGGCTCGACGTGCTCGAACTGAACGCTCACATCAGGCCCCTGAGTTCGGCCCGGCGCAGGCGCACGGCAGAGGAGGCCTCGGGCAGCAGCGACGTCACGTCGGTGGGCCGCATCATGTCGAGCGCCTCGCGGTTGATGCAGTACCGCCGCGCGCCCGTCAGCTCGGCCCTCGCCAGGTGGAGCACGTCGCCCAGGCTGGGCGTCACGAGCACGCCCAACAGCATGCGCGCGGGCTCCACCCCCAACGCGGCCGATGCGAGGGTCGCCGCCAGCCCGTCCTCGCCAATGACCTCGGAGCCCCGGGAGGCCCCCGGCAGGCTCATCACCTGCTCGCGGATCTTCGCCAGCCAAGCCCGGGTCGCATCGGCCGCACGCCGTTCACGCATCACGCGTGCGTCGCGCGGGTCCCGCTGCTCCGCGAGCCATCGGCCGGGAGACTCGTCGCCGTGAGTCAGCGCGGAAACCATGGCCTCCGACGCGGAGTCGGCGGCGCGCGCGAGCGTCGCCTCGACGGCCTCGATCACCTCGATCTCGATGACGCGCAGCGCCTCGTCGCGCAGTTCACGCGCGCTGCGTCGCTTCACCCATGCGCTGTTGCGTAGCTTGTGAAGGGGACCGCCCTCGGCACACGCGGTCGCCCATCGCGCCTCGAGGGAGCCGGTGGGGATGGCCATGTACCAGGCATCTCCGCCCACTGCCTCGGCGCGGGCCGCGCACCGGCGCACCTCGGAGCGCACCTCCTTGGCGGCGGTGGCCTGGTCATCCATGCGCTCGGCGAGCGTCTCGAGCCACTCCTTGAGCGACTCGGTGGCGCCGTGCATGGTGCGCTCCACGATCGTGGCCGCGGATGCGGCGGCGACACCCTCGAGCCAACGCCCGAGCCCTCCCACAACGTCGTGCGGCAGCCGTGCGCCCCCCTCGGTGTCCTCGGGAATCACAAACAGGGGCAGCGCCTCGAGCGATTCGCTGGCGAGCCGGCCCACCAGCTCGCGGCGCACCTGCGCGGCGACGTCAACGGTCACCCGGTTGAGGACCATCGCGATGGACGCTCCCCGTTCGGCACCCCGGCGCAGCGCCTCCCACGGGACGGCGTCACCGTAGCGCGCGGCGGTGGTGACAAAGATCCACAAGTCGGCGGCCTCGAGCAGCTGCTCGGCCACGTGCCGGTTCTCTCCGCGCACCGAGTCGAGATCCGGCGAGTCGATGAGCGCCAGGCCGCGGGGTACGGCCTCGGTCGCTACCACCTTGGCTTCGTGCGCGATCGAGCTCAGCACCTCGGCGTCAAGGGGATGGTGAAAGACGTGCGGCACCTTGGTGGTGGGCCGCAGCACGCCCGATGCGGTCAGCTGCTCGTCGAGCAGCGCGTTCACTACGGTGGACTTGCCTGCGCCGGTGGACCCGGCGACCACCACAATCGCAGGCGAGGCCTCCTCGCGCACGCGAGGGATGAGGTGGTGGTCGAGCTGGTCCAGCATGTGGGCGCGAAGTTCGCGGGTGTCCGCGGCGTCACCCAGCGGAATCGGCAGTTCGATGCCCGCGACGACGTTGCGGGTGTCGACCAGAGCGTCGAGGAGCGCGCCGGGATGCGACCATGTCTTGATCGGCCGGATCGTCATGCCGGTACGGTCCCTCCTTCTCGCGCAGGCGAGCCACGAGCGCAGTGTTCAGGCTACCGTGCCCACGTCCAGACAAACACATCGTCGGGCCTGGTTCGGGCGTTCTCGACGGCCACCGACGGCCGATGCGCTGGCCAAGGCAACCTTTCGGTTCCCGTGCGTGCCAGTACGCTTGGGAATCGTGCCCCGTGCACACCCGCCGCCCCCGTAGCTCAATGGATAGAGCAACGGCCTTCTAATCCGTAGGTTGCAGGTTCGAGTCCTGCCGGGGGCACCCATCCGACCCCTCCCCCGTCCGGCACTCACGGACCCCCGTAGCGCGCATCGGCCGCACCCCTGGTACGGGAGACGGAGACGCATTTGCATCAGCACCCGCAAACTTGGTAATGTCGCCGTGCTAAACCGTTCTAGCGCGAATCGTTTCGCGTGAACGCCCTGCAAACCGACGTCAAAGGAGACTCACATATGTGGTCAGCCCTGCCCCCACAATCCGGGCCCACGCCCGGCGCAGACTCAGGCGGCGCACGCCGCTCTCGGCGCTCAAAGCGCCTCGCCTCCTTCGCAGCCACCGCTGCAGTAGCCCTCACCGCGCCACTCCTCGGCGCATCGCCCGCACTCGCTGACGAGGATCCGGTCGGCATCGCCGCCGAGACCGGCATCCAGTCCGTCACCCCCCTCACCACCGTCTACACATTCGGCCAGAAGGTCTCGGCCGTGGCCGTCGAGTACGGCGCCGCGGTGGACATGGCGCTCATTGACGAGGACAGCTTCACCGTCAACGACAGCACCTACAACTTCCGGTTCAGCGACATGGAAGACATCGCCGAACTGGCCGAGCGCACCATCACTCGTGTGTACTCCAACGACGAGCCCGCCGCGCTGGGCGCCGGCGCAAGCGAGCCGGGCCAGTACGTGATCATCGAACTCGACCCCGCTGACGCAGGCGGCAACACCGTGATCCGCTCGACCTGTGAGGGATGGCTGTGCTACGAGAAGATCAACACGGAGCTCTACACCGAGGTCATCCAGCACGACGACGTGTTCTCAAGTGGCGATCCGGCAGAACTGCTCGCTGAGGGCTCCGCCACGGCGTTCCCCGCCACCGAGCCCGCGATCAACCACCTGACCGACGACTTCTCATACGAGACTTACGACTTCAACGGCTTCGCGCTGCCGTATGCCTATCACCTTCCCGATAACTACGACGCGTCACGCGAGTACCCACTGGTGGTGCTGCTGCACGGCTGGGGCTCGGGCTACAACGGCGAGAACGAAGGCGTCCAGGTAGCGGTGGACATCGCTGCCACCTCGTGGCTGCAGTCGGAGTGGACTGGCTCGACCGAGGACGTCATTGTGCTCGCCCCGCAGAACCCGCGGGTCGACAACCCGCCGGCCTGGGAGGCCATGGTCTCGCTCGTCGAGGACTTCACCGCCGACTACGCCGTGGACGAGAACCGCACGTACGTCACGACCTTCTCGTGGGGCTCGACCCTCGCGTGGGAGGCCATGGCCAGCGTGCCCGGGCTCTTCGACGGCGCGCTCATCACCGCAGGGTTCCCGCTGAGCGCGGGACAGGCAGCACGTATCGCTGAGTCGCCCGTTCCCGTGTGGCTCACCCACGCGACCAGCGACCCGGTACTGCCACCTACCAACAGCACCACGTCGCGCGACCTGCTTCGCGCCGCCTATGTGGACGCGGGGATGGACCCGGCTGAGGCCGCGGACATGGTCCGCTTCACCGAGTACGCGAACGATGCGTTCGACATCCCCGACTACCACGCCGCCACCGGCCCCACCTATCAGAACAGCGCGATCCTTAGCTGGCTGCTCGCTCAGGACTCGAGTGTCCCGAACGAGGTGCTGTCCGTGACCCCCGTCGCCGAGGGTTCGTCATACGGTCAGCGGGTGATGAAGGTTGCTGTCGAGTACGCCGACACCGTCGACGCCACTCAGCTATCCACTGACGACTTCTTGGTCGAGGACTCGGGCTACAACTTCCGTTTCAACGGCATTGAGGAGCTCCCGAACCTCGTGGAGCGCGACCTGGTGGACATTTACACCACCAGCGACCCTGCACTGCTGCTGGAGAACGACCGCCCCGAAGGCGAGGGCCGGTTCGTGGTCCTCGAGATCGCGGAGGACGCCCCCGGTGGGTGGACCGTCATCCTGTCGCTGTGCCCCACGTTCCTGTGCTCGGTACAGATCAACGACGACCAGCTCACTCAGGTCACCCAGCTCGGCGACGTGTACTCGGTCGACGGTGACGTCATCTCGGGTGCAGACGCTGACACGGCGCACCGCATCACGGAACCGACCATCGCTCGCGAGGTCGACCAGTTCGTGAGCGAGTCCCTCACCACTGCGACGGGCGAGCTGCTGTACGACTACCGCCTGCCCGACAACTACGACCCCACGCGCGAGTACCCCATGGTCATCGCGCTGTCGGGTCACGGTATGGGCTTTGACGGTCAGAACCGCGGTGTTCACATCGTGGCCGACATGCCCGCCATCGCGTGGTTCCAGGAGGAGTGGACCGGTACAGACGAGGACGTCATCGTGCTCGCACCGCAGAATGTGCGATTGGGCAAGGAGATCGAAGGCGCCCAGACCATCGAGCTGGTCGAGGACTTCATGTCTCGATTCGCCGTTGACCCCGACCGCGTCTACGCGACCTCCGTGTCCTACGGTTCGCAGTTGATGTGGGAGATGTTCTCCGAGCGCCCCGACCTGTTCACGGCCGGTCTGCTCACTGGCGGATTCCCCGCCGGAGAGGACGAGTTCGCTCCGATCGCTGAGGCCGAGATCCCGATGTGGATCACCCACGGCGAGAACGACCACCTGCTGCCGTCCGCCAACGCTCGTGCATCCTTCGACCTGTTGGTCGATGCATACGAGGCGCGCGGACTCGACGCGGACCGCATCGCCGAACTCGCCATCTGGACCGAGTACGGCAACGATGCATTCACCCTGCCGGACTACCACCTGGCATCCGCACCCACCTACGAGGACCCCGCGATCCTGCAGTGGCTCCTCGCCCAGGACGCAGGCGTCATCGACGATGACGGCGGCGACGGCGGCGACGTAGGCGGCGAGGTCCCCGGCGACGGCGACGGCACCGGCGACGGCACCGGCGACGGCGAGGTCCCCGGAGACGGCACCGGCGATGACACCGACGGCGCACCCGGCGCCGGCGGCGACGGAGACCTGGCCACGACCGGCCCCGGCAACGTGGGGGCATTGCTCGCCCTCGTCACCGCCCTGCTCGCGGCCGGCGCGGCTCTCTCGCTTGCTGACGCAAAGCGGCGGCGCCTGAGTGTCGTGTCCGCAGGGAGCGCACTGACGTCCCCCCCCCCCCACCACCCAACGGGGGGGGGCCGGTGTGCTTTCGCACACCGGCCACCCGCATTGGCGTCTGCGGGCAGACACGCCAGCCGGAGGCACCCCCGCGGGCACATCTGCCAGGCCTCACGCGTTGTCCTAGCAGCACCACGGCCCGACCGTGGTCAACGACTGGAGGCCGGGCCCGTGCACCGTTCAATCGAGACCAGTGCCGTCGACCCCGGTCCCCGGCTGCAGGGCACCGTGGACGACGTCACGCCGGCCGTGCGCGAGGAGCTCGCCCGCCTGCGCGACCTCTACCAGTTCGGCATCGACGAGGTGCTGACGAAGGTCGACATCCTGCGCCGCGAGTTCGAGCGCAGCCACGACTACAGCCCCATCGAGCACGTGCGCTCCCGCCTCAAGAGCGTGGACAGCATCATCGCCAAGTCCCGCCGCGTGGGCTGCGAACCCACGGTCGACGAGGTCCGCACCAGCATCGCCGACATCGCCGGGATCCGCGTCACGGCAACGTTCGTCTCGGACCTGTACTGGGTGGCGGACATGCTCGCGCATCAGCCCGACCTGACCATCCTCGAGGTCAAGGACTACGTCGCGAACCCCAAGCCCAACGGCTACCGGTCCCTGCACCTCATCATGCAGGTGCCCGTGTTCCTGTCCGCGAGCACCGAGCACATCACGGTCGAGCTCCAGATCCGCACTATGGCCATGGACTTCTGGGCGAGCATCGAGCACAAACTGTTCTACAAGTACCGGCACGACATGCCGAAGGCGCTCGCCGACGAGCTGGCAGACGCGGCGGCGCTCGCGACGACGCTCGACGAGCGCATGGGGACGCTCCGGGACGAGGTGCGGCCGATGCCGGTGCAGCTCAGCGACGAGGCGTCACTGCGCTCTTAGACAACTCGGCGCGCCGGACAGGAAGCCGGGAGCACTCGCAGCAGTCAATGAGTGCCGGACAGGGGGTGGGGCGCGAACTCGCGGGTCGACTCGCGCACCACGAGCTGGGTGGGCAGGGGCGTGTCCGCCGACTCGTCGATGCCCTCCTCGAGCGCGACCAGCACCTTCTGCATCATCATCTGTCCCAGCGCCGCGAAGTCCTGACGGACCGTGGTGAGCGGCGGGTACAGGTAGGCGGCCTCGGGGATGTCGTCGAAGCCGACAATGCTCACATCCTCCGGCACCAGCAGGTCGCGACGGCGTAGCGCGGACATCAACCCGATCGCCATCTGGTCGTTTCCGACGAACACGGCCGCTCCCCTGGCGATGTCCAGCTCGGCGCCGATGGCGAAGCCGGAGCCCGCCGTCCAGTCGCCGTGACGCGGTTCGGACGCCTCGAGCCGGCGGGACGCCAGTTCGTCGCGCCACCCGCGCACGCGCTCGATCGCATCGGTCGACTGCTCCGGCCCCGCGAGGTGGACGATCTGCGTGTGACCGAGCTCGGCCAGGTGTCGCACGGCCGCGCGCGCCCCGCGGTACTGGTCGATCGCCACCAACTGCGGACCGCGACGGGCGGTGGAGGCCGCGACCACGAGCGGCACTCCCACGTCGAGGGCCCTCACCATCTCGAGCACCTCGGCGTCGTTGACGACGATGACGATCGCATCGACCCGCTGGCGCAGCAGTCCCTCGACGGCACGCTTGGCGGTCACGGGCTCACGCTCGCCGGTCGAGACCGTGTCGACGCTGTACCTCGCGTCGCGCGCCGCGCGGTTGAAGTGCATCGCGATCGAGCTCGGGCCATAGTCCACCGAGCCGGAGGTGATGAGGCCAATGGTCCGGGTGCGGCGGGTGACGAGTGCACGGGCCGCCGGGGAGGGGCTGTAGCGCAGCTGCTTCATGGCCTGCTCGACCCGCTCCTTGGTGGCGGGGCGCACATTCGGCAGGCCATTGATGACGCGCGAGACAGTCTGATGGGATACGCCGGCGAGCCGAGCGACATCAAAGATGTTCGCCGCCCGAGCCGGCTTCTCTTGCGCCACGCAGTCCCCCTCAGGCTTCAGGTAGATCCGGCTGCGCTACCAGAGCCAGCAAAGTGTCGGCGTTAAGCGTATCCGCCGCGAGGGTCTCGGCGACACGCCCCTCGCGCAGGACGGCCACGCGGTCGCCCACGCGCAGCACCTCCTCGAGCTCTGCGGAGATGAAGATCACCGCAAGGCCATTGTCGGCGAGCTCGCCCACGAGGTTCTGGACCTCGACCTTGGCGCCCACGTCAATACCCCGCGTGGGCTCGTCGAGCACCAGCACCCGCGGGGACAGGGCTAGCAGTCGCGCGAGCATCACCTTCTGTTGGTTGCCGCCGCTGAGGGTGCTGACCTTCCGGTCCGGGTCCGCCGGTCGGATGCCGAGCGCCTCGATCCAGCTCATCGCGAGCTCGCGCTGACGCGCAGGCGGGATGCGTCGCATGGCCCCCTGCTGCGCCTGCACCGCGAGCACGATGTTCTCGAGGATCGACAACTCGGGGAGCAGTCCCTCAGTACGGCGGTTCTCTGACGAGTACACGACGCCCAACTGCAGCGCGAGCCGCGGCGAGTCCAGGCGCACGTCACGGTTTTCGATGCGGATGATCCCGGCCTGGGGGCGGTCCAAGCCGGTCAACGCCCGTGCGAGCTCGGTGCGGCCCGAGCCCAACAGGCCCGCCAGCCCCAACACCTCTCCCTCGGCCACATCCACGTCCGCGTCTGCGATCCCGGGAGCGCTGGTGATGCCACGTGCGCTCAGGAACGGATCCGGGGGCAGGTCAGGTTCGATCACGCGTTCACGGGTCGCGAAGTCGGCGACGTCGCGCCCGAGCATCTTCTGCACCAGGTCGATCCTGAGCAGCTCGGTCGTCAGGTATTCGCCCACGAACGCGCCGTCTCTCAACACCGTGACCCGGTCGCAGATCTCGTAGACCTGCTCGAGGAAGTGGCTGACAAACAGGATCGCTACACCGCGCTGCTTGAGGTCGCGGATGACCCGGAACAGCTCGGCGACCTCATCCATGTCAAGGCTCGAGGTCGGCTCGTCGAGCACGAGCACACGCACGTCGGTGGAGATCGCCCTGGCGATCGCCACCAACTGCTGCACCGCGAGCGAGTGGCGTCCGAGGATCGAAGCGGGGTCGATGTCGAGTCCGAGCCCGTCGAGCACCTGGCGCGCCTGCCGTCGCATGGTGACGTTGTCGATAAGCCCATACCGGCGCGGCTCGCGTCCCAGCCAGATGTTCTCTGCCACGGACAGGTTTGGGAGCAGGTCCACCTCTTGGTAGACCGTGGAGACACCGGACTCTTGCGCCGCGCGCGGGCTAGCGAACGAGACTCGTTCGCCCGCCACGGTGAGCGTCCCCTCGTCAAGCGGCAGGGCGCCTGTGATCGCCTTGATCAGGGTGGACTTGCCAGCGCCGTTCTCCCCCATGAGCGAGTGAACCTCGCCGGGGAACATCCGAAAGTCGACCCGGTCCAGGGCCGCGAACGCGCCAAAGCGCACCGTCCCACCCTGCAGCTCCACGAGCGGCGTCGCCCCGTCCACGGGGCCATCCTGGCACGGTGCACGAGGCGAGACCACCTCCGCGGTGGGATTGCCAACAGCGCTCAACGAGATCGTTCGGACCGAGCCACGATCGCACGCTGCACCACGATGAACAGCAACAGCAGCGCTCCGACGATGATGTGGGTCCACGACTGCTCGGCACCCATGAACGAGATGATCGTCTTGATCGTGGCAAAGACGAACACACCGATCATCGAGCCGAGCACGTAGCCCCGCCCGCCAGTCAGCAACGTGCCGCCGATCACTACCACCGCGATCACATCGAGTTCGGTGCCGATGCCGTTGCGCGGGTACCCGGCGCCGGTGTAAGCCGTCAGCACCAGCCCCGCGAGGCCTCCGCACAGACCGCTGATGACGTAGACCATCACCTTGGTGCGCGCCACGTTCAGGCCCATGAGCCTGGCCGACTGCTCGGACCCGCCCAAGGCGTAGACGGTTCGCCCGAACCGCGTGAAGTGCATGACGAGCGCGGCGACAATGACCGTCAGCAGCGCGATGATGCCGGTGGGCGAGATGTAGAAGTCGCCGATGGGCCAGCGGCTCTGCATCCACAGCAGCACCGGGTCCTCGACGCGGATCGACTTGAGGCTCACCACGTATGCGAGGCCCCGGCCCAGGAACAGCCCTGCGAGCGACGCGATGAACGGCTGCACGTTGAAGTACTGCACGAGCACGCCGATGAGTAGACCGATCGCCGCGCCCGACACGAGCATGGCCGGCACGACGACGACGAACGGCACCCCGCTGGCGAACAGGCTCGCACCGAAGATTCCCGTGAAGGCCATGACGGAGCCCACCGAGAGGTCGATCCCGGCGGTGACGATCACAAAGGTCATCCCGACCGCCAACACCATGAGGTGGGCGTTGTCGAACAGCAGTGCCGATATGTTGCGGCCCGTCAGGAAGTTGCCAAAGTAGATCTCAGCGCCCACCAGCAGCGCGATCAAGATGGTGATCGCGGCAAACGTGGGCAGCACAGAGGCGTAGCGGCCCGTGAAGGTGCCGATCGCCGCCTTCACACCGGTGGCGTCTCTGGTCGCGGTGTCGGTGGCGCTCATGCCGCCACCTCCTTCCGGTCATCGGTCGAGGGCTTGGCCCCGATTCCCATCCGCCGGCCCACAGCCCGGCCCCACTTGTGCACACGCGGCGCTTGCAGCAGCACCACAACGACCACCACGGCCGCGAAGAACACCGGACTCTGCGCGGGCGGGACGCCGAGGAACAGGATCGCCTTGCCCAGCGCTTGAACGGTCATCACTCCGATGACGGTGCCGGCGATCGAGAACTTGCCGCCCATGAGGGACGTGCCGCCGAGCACAACCGCCAAGATGGCGTACAGCTCGATGAGGTATCCCGCCGAGTTCGCATCGGCCGCCATGGTGTTGGACGCGAAGATCACGCCCGCGATGCCCGCGAGCACCCCGGAGGCGATGTAAGCGCTCCAGATGATGCCTCGCGACCGCACCCCAGCAAGCCGGCTGGCCTCAGGGTTGATTCCTACCGACTCCGTGAGCATCCCTAGCGCCGTGCGCCGTTCGAGCAGGCCCACCACCACCACGGCCGCGACCCAGATGAAGAACGCGACGGGAAGGATCAGTAGGTAGCCGCTGGCGATGAACTTGTATGGCGCGCTGTTCACGGTGGTGATCGCACCGCCCGTGATCAGGAGCGCGACACCGCGGCCGGCGAGCATCAGCACCAGGGTCGCGATGATCGGTTGGATGCCGAGGACAGAGACCAAGAACCCGTTCCACACTCCGAGCACGAGTCCCACGAGCACCGCCACCATGATGGCGATGGCGACGGTGCCGAGGCTCCCGTGGTTGGGCGAGTCGTCGATGATCGTCAGTGCCACCGCGCCCGACACTGCCATGATCGCGCCCACGGACAGGTCGATGCCTCGCGTCGCGATCACCAGCGTCATGCCTAGCGCCACCAGCATGAGCGGGGCGCTGTCTCGCAGGATGGTGATCGGGTTGCCGAACAACTGGCCGTCGCGGATGGTGACCCGCGCAAAGTTGGGGTTCGCGATCGTATTGACGACGAGCAGGGTCACCAGCGCCGCGGCTGGCCAGAACAGGCGGTGCCTGACGATTCTCACCGCGACACGCTCCCTTCGTCGGAGTTGGCGATGTAGTCCACGAGTCCGTCGAGGTCCACGGCATGCGCATCGAGCTCGCCGATGGCCCTGCGGTCACGCAGCACGATGACGCGCTGCGCGATGCGCAGTACCTCTTCGAGCTCGGAAGAGATAAAGACCACGGACAGGCCCTTCTCGGACAGCTCCGCGACCTTGCGTTGGATGTCCGCCTTCGCGCCCACGTCGATGCCGCGGGTGGGCTCGTCGAGGATGAGCAGTTCTGGGGCGGTCGCGAGCCAGCGCGCGAGCAGCACCTTTTGCTGATTGCCTCCGGAAAGGTTGCCCACGGGGATGGTGGGATCAGCGGGGCGCACGTCGAGCGCGCTCATGTACTCCCCCACGACTGCGTCCTGCTCGGACTTTGACACCCGTCGCATCCAGCCCCGCCGGGCCTGAATACCCAGCACCATGTTCTCGGCCACCGACAAGTCGGCGACCACGCCCTCCGCCCGGCGGTCCTCCGAGGAGAACGCGATGCCGTGGTCGATCGCGTGCCGCGGGGTGTGGATGCGAGCCTTCTTGCCG
>JBKBNW010000006.1:12799-31675 GCA_046295115.1 Demequina sp. | reverse complement strand
ACCCCGATCCTGGTGTACGTGGGCGTCGCGATGACCTGCGCCGTGGCCGTCGGATGGATCTGGCTGATGCTCGCTGTCGACGCCTTCCTGCGGGTAATCCCCGCCACCCGCAGGGAAGTGTCGCCCCATCCGCTGACCGCGGGCGCGCCGGGCACTGTGAGCGTCATGATCGACTCGCGGACCGAGGGGCGGCACTCGCGCATCCGTCGCTCGGTCACGGAACACCTGGACCTGCGCGAGCAGGCGGCCGCCGAACTCACCGGCGGCATCGGCACCAAGGCCACCGTGACGAGGGGCGACGGCACCTTGACGCTGCGCTACTCGCTGCGGCCCACGCGCCGGGGGCGCTGGCCGCTCGGCCCCGCGCTCGTGCACTCAGCCGATCCGTTCGGGATGCTGCACGCGGACACCGCGGTCGGGGAGCCGCAGTTGGTGCCGGTGTGGCCCGCCGTCGTCGACCTGTCCGGTACCGCTGGTGCGCTCATGGGCCACGCCGACCGGGTGGTGCTCGGGGCCCGCACGCCGTCGCCTGACGACGCGTCACTCCGGGACTACCGCGAGGGCGACGACCTGCGCCGCGTGCACTGGGCGAGCACGGCGCGCCTGGGAACCATGCTGGTGCGATCCGACGAGCGCGCCGGACGGCGGCCCGCGACCGTGATCCTCGACCCACCCCGAGAGCCGCTGGCACTGGAATGGGCGATCTCGGCCGCGGCATCGATCGCGCTGTCGGTGCTCGACTCGGGACATCCGGTGCGACTGATCGGGGCGGGAATCGACGCAGAAGCGGTGAGGCACCTCGGCGAGCGCGGCGGCGAGGCGGCCCGCTACGAGCTTCTCAACCAGACCATCGACCTCCACTCGCCCGCCTCGCGCTCCCACGCCACCGCCCAGTTGATCCGCTCCGCCGCCCTCGCGGCTGACGATGCACGCCAGGGCGAGGTGACCGTGGGCGTCCTCGAACCTCTGGCTCAGGAGTCGCTCGACGCCCTGGTCCCCATCGGCGAGTCGGGGCGGGCGTGGGCGATCGTGCGCACTGGACCGACCACCGAGGCCGATGCGCGGCGCACGGTGCGCGGGCTGCGGCGGGCCGGGTGGCGGGCCACCACCGCGACGCCTGCCGACGATCTCACCGAACTGTGGACCCGCATGCTCGCCGCGGGAGACATCGGATGACCGCGCGGGCGCGCTCGCCTTGGCTCGCCACGCCGCTGATCGCGGTCGCGGCATTCCTGGGGGTGTTCGGTCTTGGCGTGATGATCGAGTTGGGCGCGTGGCTGCGCGGCGTGGCGCTGGTGCTGGCAATCACCACCATCGCCGTCGTTGTCACCCGCGTCGCGGTCCGATCACGCGCGCTGCCTACGCTCGCGGGCGCAATCGCGGCGATCGTCACGATGGTGCCGCTGTTCGCCGTGACCGAGCTGGGCGAGGCGCGCGCGCTGCCCACTCCGTCGGCGCTGCGAGATCTCGGAGCCGCGATCCGGGCCGGTGTCGAGTACGCCGGGTCGACAACCGCCCCCGCGGCCCCCGACAACGGCTTCGCCGCTCTCGTCACCGTCAGCGTGGTCGCGTTGTTCCTCGCGGCCGAGCACCTCGCGGTGTCGTGGCGCGCGGCGGCCACCTCCGGGTTGCTCCTGCTCATCCCGTGGCTGCCCGCCGTGATCTTCCAGCACCGCGTCGCGGTCCCCGCACTGATTGGCGCCATCGCGGCGTGGATCGTCACGCTCGCACTGACCCGCCGCCCGTCCTCCGTCGAGAGCCGGCCTGCGGCGGGGGGCGCGATCACCGCCACCGCCGCGACCCTCGCCGGGGTGCTACTCGTCGCCCCCACCGCTCTGGGTGGACTGGGGTGGGGGGCGATCCCGCGCATCCAGGCGCCCTCCGGGATCGACTCGGCCACACGCTTGAACCTCGCACTCGACCTGCGCACCTCTCTCACCGCGAACTCGACGTCGCCGGTGCTCGTGTACGAGACGACGGCGGGCCGGCCCGACACTTTCCGCCTGTACGCGCTCACCGACTTCGACGGCGTGCGGTGGTCGCGAGAGGCCACCGAGGTGCCCACCGAGCGCGCCACGAGCGGCCCGCTGTGGCCGGAGCCCGTCTACGACTGGACAGACCGCGACCGCGCCCGCATCGAGGTGCAGGTGCTCGACCTGCCCGAGCGGAACCTGCCGCTACCGCCGACCCCCCGCAGTGTGGAGATCGACGGCCAGTGGTTCTACGATCCGGAGCGCGACGAGGTGGTGGGCGACGGCGTCACCGCGCGCGACATGCGCTACTCCATCATTACCGACACTGAGTTCCACCAGCAGGAGGAACTCGAGGCTGCCGAGGCCATCATCGCTGCGGGCGCCCCGCCGGCCGACCCACGGACCTTGGCGATCTCCCCCGCCATCGACTCCACCCGGGTACTCAGCATCGCGAGAGAGGTGACGGCTGGAGCCACGTCGCGGTACGACATGGCCATGGCGCTGCAGTCGTACCTGCGCGACGGAACCGAGTTCACCTACGACACGTCCGTGGACCCCACCGGGGGCGACGCGGTGAGCACGTTCCTCGACGACCGCGAGGGGTACTGCGTGCAGTTCGCGACCACCATGGTCGTGATGGCGCGCGCTCTCGACATCCCGGCGCGCATGGCAGTGGGGTTCCTGTCCGGATCGGTGACGGACCAGGGTACGTACGTGGTGCAAGGCGGGGATGCGCACGCGTGGCCGGAACTGTGGTTCCCCGGGGAGGGGTGGGTGCGGTTCGAACCGACGCCCGCCATCCAGACGGGGGTGCCACCCGCCTACGCGGATCCCTACGGCGCCAACGCGGCGTCGCCGGAGGGCCTGCTGCCCGGCATGATTCCCGACGCCGCACCAGGCGAACCGGTCGCTCCCGGCGGTCAGCCCCCCACCGACGCAGGCAGGCCGGGCGGTGCCGGCACCGAGGACCCCGCGGTCCCGGCGTGGGCAGCTATCGCCGCTGTCGTCGTGCTGGTGTTCGCGAGCGCGTGGTGGTGGCATGCGCGCGGCGCGCTCGTGAGGTCGCGCCGCCGTGGGCCGGAGGCCGAGTGGGAGGCGCTGCGCAGGCGCTTGCCCGAGTTCATGAGATGGCCCTCGTCGCTGACCCCGCACGAGGCGGCCGAGCACGTCGCGGCGTCGATGCGGCGTTCGGGGCCCGGACTCACCGGCGTCGCCACGGAAGCGATGACGCGGTTGGCACATGCGGTCGCTGACCACCGATACGCGCCCGCGGGCGCCAACGTGGAGGCGACCCAACTGCGGGAGTGGGCCGATGCGGTGGTGGCGGAGACGACTGAGACGCACCCGCGCGGCGCACGCGCGTCAGTTGATGCGTAAGTAGGTCAGGGGCGGCCATTCACCGCCCTTGACGCCCAGCTTTCGCTGCTAGAGGTCGCCCTGCTCGCGACGGCGGTCGAACCGCTCCTCCATACGCTGCATGAAGTCCTTGCTGGGCTTGGGGGCTGGACCCTTGCCCTGGGGGCCGACGGCTCCGGGCTTCGAGGCCGCCTCGGAGGAGCTGCGCGGCCCCAGCAGAGCCCACAACGCTACGCCGGCCATGATCACAAAACCCGCGATGCCGAGCAACGCGACCTGGGTCATCACGCCGACGAGGATCACGCCGAGCCCGATCAAAACACCCACTGCGGCACCGATGACCCGGGCAGGGGTGCGGGGGCCACGGCTCATCGCGCGGTGCAAAGACGCATCCTGCCCAAGATCTTGCTCGAGCTGGTCGAGCACGCGCTGCTCGTATTCTGACAGCGGCATGGTTGACCTCCTTCGTCGTGGACCGCGAACATCCATAGTCTAGTTCCACCAGAGTGCAATCACTAGTCGGGCGGCGGGAGGGGCAGGGATGGCGAAACGTTCTCGCGTCACGGGTGTCGCTCCAGGCGTCCCACGAGACGTGTCGCTGTCCATCTCCACCGGCTCCGTACACCTGACCGATGATTCTGATGGGTCAACGACTGTATGGGTCAATGGAGTTCCCAGTTCGACGATGCGCGTCGATGCGGGAGTGCTCGACTTTGAGTACATGCGCCACTTCGCCGCGGCGATCGCGGCGTGGGGACCCCCGCCGCGCATGCTTGCCCTGCACGTGGGAGCCGGGGTGTGCACCATGGCACGCCACCTGTCTGCCGCCTACCCTGACTCGCGCCACATCGCTGTCGACGTGGATGCCACCCTGCCAGCCCTCGCGCGCGAGTGGTGGGACCTGCCGCGGGCGCCGCAACTGCGCGTGCGCCAGCAAGATGGCCTCGAGGCGGTCGTGACCCGCCATGATGCCAGCCTGGACCTGCTGTTGCGCGACGCGTTCGCGGGCGACACGACGCCGGCGCCGCTGGCGGACGCGACGTGGTGGGCACACGCGCGGCGGGTGGTGCGCCCGGACGGGCTGGTCGCGGCGAACGTTAGCTCGGTGCCCGGACGGGCCACCCATCGCCCGGACGTGGCGGCTGCGCGCGAAGCCTTCAGGACCGTCGTCGCCGTGGCTGAGCCGGCGGTGCTCAAAGGGCGCCGACGCGGCAACGTCGTGCTCGTCGGGGCGGAGGCCGTGGACGTCGACGCGCTGCGCCGGTACGCCGCATCGGCGCCGCTGCCGACCGGCGTCGACGCCGCCTGGGAGCGCTAGTCCTTTGTGGCAGGCGGCGGGCCGGGACACGACGGGCCGGACATGAGAGAAGGCCGCCACCCCTTGCGGGGCGACGGCCTTCTGACGTAAGTCAGCGGATGCTTAGATCGCGCGAACTGCCTCGGCCTGGGGGCCCTTGGGGCCCTCGGTCACCTCGAACTCGACGCGCTGCGCCTCTTCGAGCGACTTGTAGCCGTCGGTCTCAATCGCGGAGTAGTGCACGAAGACGTCGGCGCCGCCGCCGTCCTGTGCAATGAAGCCGTAGCCCTTTTCAGCGTTGAACCACTTAACAGATCCCTGTGCCATGCGAATTTCCTATCTGTACTGCCCGGGTGACGGGAAGCGTGAACACTGTGTCCACACTCGTCGCCGCAATGTCTCGCCCCGGGTCTGTTCAGACCGGTTCTTGCACACTACGTTCTTGCAACCAGGACAAGCATGACACGGATTACGGCCCAGAGGGAGGGTCTTGGCGATGTTGTTCGAGAAATTTCTCAAATTCGGCCCCAATTTCCTCTGCTGAGGGCAAAGGACCGTCCATCGCGATGCCGCTACCGCGCTGTTCGACGTATGCGTCGTACTGCTCTTCGAGCTGCGTCACGAGTGCCTGCACCTCGTCAGAGTCCGCAGTCTGGCGCGAGATCTCCTCGCCGGCACGAGCGGCGTCTGCGTCGAGCGCCGAGGATTCCAGCGCGAGACCCGAGATGCCCTCGATCTCCTCGATCGCTTTCTGCGCGGCCTGAGGGAAGGCCGATTGCGACAAGTAATGGGGAACGTGCACCGCCACGTTGATCGCCGACAGGCCCCACTGGCCGAATCGGTACTCCATGAGGTTCTGCGCGCTCGCCGGCACAGTCACCGTGCCGAACACGCTCGGGGTGCCGGGAAGCAGGTCTTGGCGCGTCCCGTGAATGGTCGCGGTGAGCGGGCGCGTGTGCGGCGTGGCCATCGGGATGCCGTGGGTCCCGAGCGTCAACTCGATCCCCATGCGGTCGACGATCTCCCGGACAGCGCGAATGTAGTGCTCCCACCGGATGTCCGGCTCGAAGCCGTGCAGCAGCAGGAACGGCCGGCCCTCGGCGTCGTGGACCATGTCGACGTCCAGGTGCGGCTCGTCGTACTCAGTCCACTGATTCAGCGAGAACGTCATCTCGGGCCGGCGCGACCGGTAGTCGAGCAACTGGTCAATGTCGAAGCTCGCCACCCTCACCGGCTCGGACTCGGCCAGGATGTGCTGGGCGACCAGCGCCCCCGCACGGCCGGCGTCGATGAAGCCGCGCAGCGAGTGCACGAGCACCGCGCCCTCCTTGGGCGCAGTGGCGGCCCAGGCGTCGACGCCGTCGGGATTCCAGCTCACAAGTGGGGTGTCCATGATCCGGCCATTGTTTCACGCACCCCGGTGTCTTCACCGCCGCACGACCGTCGTCACGCTGAGCGCGTAAACCCACGCGGCGGCCGTACGACCCGTCCATCAGGCGGGATCCCGGTACGGGTGGTAGCGAACAGGCACGGCGACGGGGATAATAGAGGACTGCCTCGGCCAGGGACCACCGGGGCAGCGAGAGGTATGCCGATGCACGACGACCGCACCCTTGCCGCGGAGCGACGCGGGCTGGATGCAGAGCAGCACGTGGTGGACACGCTCTACGCACGGCTCGACGACATCAGAGACGAGGCGGGCCGCCGCCTGGCGGGCATTCGCCGCGAGGGGCCTTCCGGGTCCCCCCAGAACCGCTCCGAACGTGACGCCTTCGCGACGCTGTACGAGGACCGCATCATGCAACTGGACGCTGTCGAGGACCGGTTGTGCTTTGGCCGGCTCGACAGGTTCGACGGCGAACGCTTCTATGTAGGACGCATCGGCCTCTCGGACGCCGATCACGCTCCGCTCCTCACCGATTGGCGCGCCCCAGCCGCGCAGGCCTTCTACTCCGCGACCGCCGCCAACCCGGGCGGAGTGATCAACCGCCGCCACCTCACCACCCGCGGTCGCACCGTCGTGGCGGTGGAGGACGACGTGCTCGACGTCGAGCGACTGCGCGAGGCCGGCCTCGACGAGGGTCTCGCGGGCGAGGGCGCGCTGCTGGCTGCCCTAGGCGCCAGGCGCACCGGCCGCATGGGCGACATCGTCGCGACCATTCAGACCGAGCAGGACGAGGTGATCCGCGCACCACTGACGGGAGCACTCGTGGTCCAGGGCGGGCCGGGCACGGGCAAGACCGCAGTCGCCCTGCACCGTGCGGCCTTCCTGATGTATCACCACCGCGAGCAGCTCGAGCGCCGCGGCGTGCTGATGATCGGACCGTCGCGACAGTTCTTGCGTTACATCGACCACGTGCTGCCATCGCTGGGCGAGACCGGGGCCGTGTCGACCACCCTCGCGGGCCTGGTACGCGACGCGGCCATCTCAGGAGTCGAGTCGGATGCGACCGCGGCGATCAAGGGCCGCACCGAGATGGCGACGGTCATCAAGAACGCGGTCCGCGAGCGCCAGCGCGTGCCCCGCTCCGATCAAGAAGTGCGCATCGATGGTCGCGTGGTCGTGATCCGAAGGGCGGACGTCAAGGAGGCGCAGTCGCGAGCGCGTCGCGAAGGCCGACCGCACAACGACGCGCGGGCCGCATTCGCGAAGGACATGATCTCGCGCCTGACGACCCAGCTCATGGAGCAGCTCGAGTCACACCTGGACGCGGACGATCGCATCGAGCTCGAGCGCGACGTGCGCGACTCCAAGGCCGTGCGCGTCATGCTCAACCTGTGCTGGCTGCCGGTCTCCCCCGCCCAGCTGCTGCGCGACCTGTTCTCCAAGCCCCACCTGCTTGACTACGCGGCCCGTTCGTTGAGCCAGGCCGAGCGCGACCTGCTGCTGCGACCCGCATCGGCCCCACTGACGGAGGCGGACATCCCGCTGCTCGACGAGGCCGCCGAGTTGTTGGGCGACATGCCAGGCGACGCGCCGCGCGCGACGAGCTCCGAGGCGAGCGAGGAAGAACTCGACTACGCGCGCTCGGTGCTCGACACGTTCGGCGGGGACGGCATGGTGACGGCGGAGTCGCTCGCCGCACGCATGAAGGGCAGCGAGGCCCGCATGTCTGTCGCGGAGCGCGCGATGCGGGACCGCACCTGGACCTACGGACACGTGGTGGTCGACGAGGCTCAGGAACTGTCGCCCATGGCGTGGCGGATGCTGCTGAGGCGATGCCCCACCCGGTCGTTCACCATCGTGGGCGACGTCGCGCAGGTGGCCTCGGCCGCAGGCACCCGCTGGTGGCCGGAGACGATGGACCCGCTGTTCGGCGAGTCGTGGCAGATGCGCGAGCTCACCATCTCCTACCGGATTCCGGCCGCAGTGGCGGAGGTCGCTCAGGCGTTCGCGACCGCCGCGAACCTGCCGGTAAGCGAGCTTCGCGCGGCGCGCGAACTCGACGATGCCGTGGCCACCACTCGCGCCCCAAGCGCCGATGCGGTGGTGGGCACCGCGGTGAGCGTCGCCGCGCGCCACGCGGCGGAGATGTCGGACGGCGAGGGCGGCCTCGTGGCGGTGATCGTCCCCGATGCGATGGCGGCTACTGCCCGCGCGGCGGTCGACGCGCAGCAGATCGAGGGCTCCGCGGTCGAGGTCCACACCGCCCGCCAGACCAAGGGCCTCGAGTTCGACGTGGCCGTGGTCGTGGAACCGGCGGCCATCGCCGCGCGACCCGGCGACCTCTACGTGGCGCTCACGCGACCCACCCGCCGCCTCGAGATCGTGCACGCCGAGGATCTTCCCGCCGGGCTGGGCTGACCTCAGCCGGAGAACCGGGCCAGCGGGCGCATCGGCCGTCGTGGCGGCACCGCTACTGGCACGGCCCGCTGCCGGCGATAGCGAGGCCGGCGCGATCGCCAGGGCCCCAGGTGATGAGCGTGCTGTTCTCGCCGTTCATGAGCTCGGTCGGGTCGTCAACGTGTGCGAGCCCGATCACGTGCGCGAGCTCGTGCATGATCACGGCGGTCGCGAGCGCCGTCCCGCGGCGCGACTGCATGAGCTCGGCGACGTCCTCGGTGTCGAGCACCACCACCCCGGCGGCGAGGAACCGCTGCTCGCCGAACGCCCCGTTCACGGAACTCGAACCGCCTAGCCCGGTGACGGATCCCGCCAGGTCCGGCGTCTGTTCCTCGGTGGACCACCCGACGATCACCGGCGCGAAGCCCTCGCCGTAGCGCTCCTGAAAGAGCTCGCGCCCGAACACTGCGACCTCGTCCGTGTCCCCCACGTACTCGAAGACCAGGCCCGAGTGGCGCGCCACGTCGTTCACCGCATCGTGCACCAATTGCCCTGCGCCCTCGGGGCGTCCGTCGGGGTTATGGGTCCACTCCACAGGGCGACACGGATCGTACCGAGTGGGCTCCAGGCCGTCGTCGTCGAACATGAAGGCGTAGCTGCCGTCGGTATTGACGGGCAGGCTCGCGGCGCGGCGCTCGGCGGGACCGTCGGGAATCGGGATTCGGATTTGCTCGCCATCGACGATCAGCACGTTGCGGGGCTTGCCAATGTGCTGCCACTCAGCCAGATCGAACCCAGTCGCATAGGCGGTTCCGGCAACTGCCAGGGCGCCGACCGCCACTATCGACGCGAGCCGCCCCAGTGTTCTCATGCGAACAGCGTCCCACGCCGCGGCAGATGCGGACCCACTGCGGCGCCCGCCAGCACAGTGGAGTTGGTAACACCGTCGCGAGTGCGAGATACTTCGCCACGTGCGCGCACTTCTTTTGGAAAACCTCCACCCCCAGGCCACCGACATCCTCGAGTCGTCCGACATCTCCGTTGAGAACCATGGCGGCGCCATGGACGAGGACGAGCTGATCGAGGCCCTCGACGGCGTCGAACTCTTGGGGCTGCGCTCGAAGACCCAGCTCACCGAGCGGGTGATCGCGGCTTCCCCATCGCTGTGCGCGGTGGGTGCGTTCTCGATCGGCACCAACCAGATCGACCTCGCTGCCGCCGCCCGCAAGGGCATCGCGGCCTTCAACGCCCCGTTCTCCAACACCCGGTCCGTCGTCGAGATGGCGGTGGCGGAGATGATCTCCCTCACGCGCCGACTGCCGGTCCACAACCGCTCCATGCATGAGGGCGTGTGGAACAAGAGCGCAGACGGCGCGCACGAGATCCGCACCCGCACGCTGGGTATCGTCGGCTACGGCAACATCGGCTCGCAGCTGTCCGTGGTGGCAGAGGCGCTCGGCATGAACGTCATCTTCTTCGACAGCGCAGAGAAGCTCGCGCTCGGCAACGCGACCCGCATGCCCACCCTCGAATCGCTGCTGCAGGCGGCGGACATCGTCACGCTGCACGTGGACGGCCGGCCCGGCAACCAGGGCTTCTTTGGCCGCCGTCAGTTCGAGTCCATGAAGCCCGGCGCGCTGTTTCTCAATCTGTCGCGCGGGTTCATCGTCGACGTCGACGCGCTGCGGGAGGGCCTCGAGTCGGGTGCTATTGGCGGCGCCGCGATCGACGTCTTCCCCGAGGAGCCCAAGAAGAAGGGCGACCCGTTTGTGTCGCCCCTGCAGAACGCCCCGAATGTGATCCTCACGCCCCACATCGGCGGATCGACCGAGGAGGCCCAGCGCGACATCGGCATCTTTGTCGCGACGCGCCTGCGCGACTACATCGAAAAGGGCTCGACGTCGTTGAGTGTGAACCTCCCGAACCTGCAGCTAGAGCTGCCCCAGGGAGCGCACCGGATCGCGCACCTGCACGACAACATTCCGGGTGTGCTCGCGGCGGTCAACCGCGAACTCGCGGAGCACAACGTCAACATCGAGGGTCAGCTGCTCGCGACCCGCGGGGACCTGGGGTACGTCGTCACCGACGTATCCGCGGGATTGACAGACGATGCCATCGCGGCGCTGGGCGCGATGCCCGGCACCGTGCGGCTGCGGGTGCTCTCATAGCCGCCGGCGCCGTCCCATTCCGCGACCTCGGGCTCCCCGAGGCACTCGTGGCCGCGCTCGAGGGCGCGGGGATGGAGACGGCCTTCCCCATCCAGTCGGCCACCATCGCCGATGCGCTTGCCGGGCGCGACGTCCTGGGCCGCGCACGCACGGGGTCCGGCAAGACGCTCGGCTTCGGCTTGCCCGCGATCGCTCTCCTGGCGCAGACCGGGCGGCCCACGCCGCACCGGCCCCGCGCCGTCGTGCTGGTCCCGACCCGCGAGCTGGCCATGCAGGTCAACGACGCACTCGAGCCCTTCGCGCACTCGATGCATGTGTCGCTGCGCCTGGTGGCCGGCGGACTGTCGATGTCCAAGCAGGTCCGCTCCCTTGAGCGCGGTGTGCACTTGGTGATTGCCACTCCCGGCCGGCTTGCCGACCTGGTGCGGCGGGGCGAGGCCGACCTGTCCGAGACTCGTATCGTCGTGCTCGACGAGGCCGATCACATGGCGCAGATGGGCTTCATGGACGAGATCGAGGAGATCCTCGAGCGCGTGCCGCACGGCGCGCAGCGACTGCTGTTCTCCGCCACGCTCGACGGCGACGTCGACCGCCTGGTGGCCACCTCGATGACGGACCCGGCCCGCCACGACGTCACCGGCGGCGACGACGGCCCGTCCACCATGCGCCACGTCGTGCTGCACGTGCCGCCGCACGCGAAGTACCAGTTCGCGACAAGGATCGCCGCACGCCAGGGCCGCACCATCGTGTTCGTGCGCTCCAAGCTCGGGTGCGACCGGATCGCCGCACAGATGCGCGAGGCCGGCGTGCTCGCCGTCGCGCTACACGGCGACAAGTCGCAAAACGAGCGCAACGCCGCCATCACCGGATTCCGGGCCGGCACCATTCCGGTGCTCGTCGCGACGGACGTGGCGGCGCGTGGCATCCACGTGGACCACGTCGACCTCGTGATGCAGATGGACCCGCCCGCCGACCACAAGGACTACACGCACCGGGCCGGACGCACCGCCCGTGCGGGGGACGACGGCCTGGTCGTCACCCTTGCGCTCCCCCACCAGCGCCGCACCGTCGACGAGCTGATGGATCGTGCGGGGGTGGACGCGACCGTCAAGGTGCTGCGCAATGCGGACGACGCTGCTTTCGCCATGCTCTCCACACTGACCGGCGCGGCTGAGCCGTCCGGCCAGCCCGTGTCGGAGCCGTTCATGGGTGGCGGCGGTCGTCGTACCCGTGACGCGGGGCGCAATGACCGCGGTGCCCGCTCGGCGCGGCCGTCGCGCGGCGACCGGGGTCGCAGGCCCGTGCACAGCCGAGCTGCGGAGGTCGCACCCACGCCGCAGCACGAGCACGCGAAGACACGCAGCGAACTCGAGCGGCGCGAACGGGAACTGCAAGCGCGCGAGCGGGAGATCGCGTTGCGCGAGCAGCGCCTCAGCGATCAGTCCACGAAGGCGCCGGAGTCCAGTGCCGCCAAAGCGCGAGACGACCGCTCCCCCCGCAGCCGGGAGGGGTGGGCCACCCGGTCGCCCAGCGGGCGGGACGCGTGGAAGCGCAAGTCCCCGGGCGGGCCTCGTGGGCGCGACGAGCGCAACGCCACCGGCCGACGTGACGAGCGACCAGGCCGCGCACGCGACGAGCGCAACGCCACCGGGCGGCGTGACGAGCGCGACGACCGCGGGAACGGACCGAGTCGCGGCAAGCCCGCCTTCGGACGCGACCGCACGGACCGTACGGACCGTACGGACCGCGACGGTGGCCGCCCCTGGGAAGGCGCCAAGCGCGGTGGACCGCGAGAGCGCGACAGTGATCGTGGCGAGCGTGCCAGCTTTAACCGTGAACGCCCGTCTCGCGAACCCGGGTCGCGCGATGGCTCCCCTCAGCGTCGCGACGGCGCACCGTCCTCGTCCCGCCCCGCGTGGCGCGGCAACGATGGCGGCCCGCGTACCGCACGGCCCGACCGCACCGACCGCACCGACCGCACCGAACGCGCCGACGCAGGTGCGGACTCGCGTTCGACGCGGTCCGAGCGCTCCGAACGTCCCTCCCGCGGGCCGATCGACGGCAAGAAGACCGGCAAGGGTGACAAGAAGAAGCGGAGCAAGGGCGCTGCCGCGCCGGCGCGCCGCGGCAAGGCCCGGCCTAAGAAGAAGGGCTGACCCGCCCGGCCTCACGTGCCACGCGACCGTGAGGCCCGGCCATTCGCCAACTGCCGTGACGGGCAGGCGCGTTCGCGGCCAGGTGTAGAGACCGGCGGGTGCGGTGGCGAGGCCACCATGACTCGACGTCAGCGACGCTCGGTCAGGACTCGGCCGCGTCCTCTGCTCTCAGCAGGCGTATCGCCGATTCGAAGTCGTCGAGGCTGTCGAAACCTTGGTACACGCTGGCAAAGCGCAGGTAAGCAATCTCGTCGAGGTCGCGCAGCGGCGGCAGGATCGCGAGGCCGATGTCGGTCGCGTCGATCTCCGCCTGGCCCGAGGCCCGGATCGCCTCTTCCACCTTGTGGGCGAGGTGAGCGAGGTCGTCATCACTCACGGGCCGGCCCTGGCACGCCTTCCGCACGCCATTGACGACCTTCTCGCGGCTGAAGGGTTCGGCCACGCCGCTGCGTTTGAGAACCGTGAGGCTCGCAATTTCGAGCGTGGAGAACCGCTTTGCGCAGTTGGGGCATTCACGCCGCCGTCGAATCGACGAACCGTCGTCTGACGTGCGGGAGTCGACCACTCGCGAGTCGGGGTGGCGGCAGAACGGGCAGTGCATGGGACTACTCTCCCACGAACACCGCACCCCGGATGTGCGTCGCTAGGACCGGCCGACGGTCACCGCTCGAGCGCGGGGATGTAGATCTGCTCACCCGCGCGCAGCGACGAGTCGCCCATCGCGTTGAGTGTCTGCAGCTGCGAGATGGTCTCGCGGACGTCCTCGCCGGGACCGGTGATGGCCGCGGCGATGCTCCACAGGCTCTCGCCCTGGGCCACGGTGTAGGTGTCGAACGCGATGACCTCGGACGAATCGGTGCCCGCGAAGGCGCGGGGGGCGAGCAGCGCGACGATGAGGATCGCGAGCAATACCAGCGTGACCCTACGGGCGCGCCCGGCGCGGGTGGGCAGCGGCCGGACCCTGACGACACGTCGCGCATTGACCCCAGACGCAGCGGTAGTTCCAAAAAGACGAGTCGGTCCGGACACACCCGTCATGCCCGGTGCGGTAATCGCGTATGCAGTCATGTCACCCTCCGTTCGAACATATGTTCGTCGAACACATGTTCTATTACTAGCAGTTGCTGGCGGCTCGCGCAAGACACGCTCGAACATATGTTTGATTTCAATGCTCGATTGCCCTAGCGTCATGACTGTTACCTCATCACCGAGGTCTGACATCGAGCCGGGCCAGGCCCGCGAGGAGGAGTTATGGACGAGCGCACCGGAGAGGGCGGCGCCACCATCCACCAGTTCCCCGGCAACGCGTCGGGCGGCCTGACCGACCGGCAACGCCGGATCCTCGAGACGATCAAGGACTCCGTTGAGTCCCGCGGCTATCCGCCCTCCATGAGGGAGATTGGCGAGTCAGTAGGGCTCACCTCGACGTCATCGGTCAAGCACCAGCTCTCTGCGCTCGAGACCAAGGGCTTTCTTCGCCGTGACCCCCACCGGCCGCGCGCGATCGAGGTGGTACTCCCCGACAGCGCCGCTGCAACCACGGCTGCCCCTGTCGAGGTGCCCGCCGCAGCGGGCCACGACGAGAACGTGTCAATGGTGCCGCTAGTCGGTCGCATCGCTGCCGGTGGCCCGGTGCTGGCCGACCAATCTGTCGAGGACGTCTTCGCGCTACCCAAGCAGCTGACGGGCGACGGCGAGTTGTTCATGCTCAACGTGGTCGGCGACTCGATGATCGACGCCGCGATCTGCGACGGCGACTGGGTGGTCGTGCGCCGCCAGCACACCGCCGACAACGGCGACATCGTGGCCGCGTTGCTCGACGACGAGGCGACCGTCAAGACGTTCCGACGTCAGGACGGTCAGGTGTGGCTCATGCCGCACAACCCCCACTACACGCCGATCGACGGCACGCACGCCCGCATCATGGGCAAGGTCGTGTCGGTGATGCGCCGGATCTAGCCCGGCCCGAGCAGCGGCGCTACTTGGTGCGCCAGCCGTCCTGCCAGTGAAAGCCGCCCTTGATGGCGCGGCGCATCGCGCTCATCGAGTTGGCGATCGTCGTCTGGTAGACCCTGGATTCGTCCGATGCCGCCTCGTCCGCCATGCGGCGCGAACCCGCCTCGAAGTGCGCGAGGTACTCGGCGAAGCGCTCGCGCTCGGCCTCCTGGCCGCGAACGAACTCCTCTGACGGGGTCGAATCGGTCATAGTGGGTCCACCTCCGGTGCGTGCGGTCTGCGCCCCCAGCGTACGGCCCTCAAGACCCGGAGCGGACGCACTCCGACTAGACGCCTCGCTCGCGCGCCGCTGCATCGAGCCGCCTGAGCGCCTCGAGCACCGTGTCGCGGTCGGTGGTGCCCCACAGGGGCGGCATCGACCGGGCGAGGTAGCCGCCGTAGCGTGCAGTGGCGAGCCGCGAGTCCAGCACCGCGACCACGCCGCGGTCCTCGGAGGTACGGATGAGCCGGCCCGCCCCCTGCGCCAACAACAAAGCGGCGTGCGTCGCAGATACCGCCATGAAACCGTTGCCCCCGCGCTGCGCGACGGCCTCGGTGCGCGCCTGCGAGATCGGCTCGTCGGGTCGGGGGAACGGGATGCGATCGATCACGACCAGTGACGCCGTCTCGCCGGGCACGTCGATCCCCTGCCACAGCGACGTGGACCCGAACAGGCACGCGCGGGGGTCCTCCCTGAATCTCTGAACGAGCGTGGGGAGCTGATCATCGAGTTGGTACATCACCGGTACGTCGAGCCGTGCGCGCATCGCCTCCGCGGCCGCCTGGCCGGCCCGGTGAGACGAGAACAGCCCGAGGGTCCGCCCGCCCGCGGCCTCGATCAGCGCGGCGAGCTCGTCGAGTGCCTCCTCGGAGATCCCGCCCTGGCCCGGCCGCGGGAGGTGAGACGCGACGTACAGGATTCCCTGACGCCCGTAATCAAAGGGGCTGCCCGCGTCCATGGAGATCGGGTCGTCGACCCCGAGGTGACGTGCCATCGCGTCGAAGTTGCCGCCGAGCGCGAGCGTCGCGGACGTGAAGACCGAGGCCTTGTCCGCGATCAGCTTGTCGCGGATCAGTCCCGCGACGTCCAGCGGGGCGGCGACGATCCGCACCGCCTGGCGGGAGTCGTAGTCGCCGTCCGGTGGCGCCAGCCACACCACGTAGCGGCCGTGCTCGCCCAGTAGCTCCTCGCACACGTCGAAAATCTCGGTGAGCGCCGCGGTCGCCATCTTGGCGGTGGCCGATGCGCTGTCGCCGGGGCGCGAGCCCTCGGCGGAGTCCTTGGTGGTCTTCTGCACCTGGGTGAGGGCCGCGCGTGCGGCCGCGCGCAGCAGGTCCACGGCCTCGGCAAGCTCCTCTGGCAGCCCGAGCCGCAGCCGCCCAGGCTCGCAGTCGCCCAGCGCCCCGTCGAGCGCTCTGGCCGCACGGTCGAGGTCCTCCGACGCGACCCCGCAGCGCCGGGCCGCCCGGCCTGCGCGGTCAACCCGTTGGAGCGTGAGTTCGTGCGTCGCGGCGGACGTGATGCGGCTCACGAGCTCGTGCGCCTCGTCCACGATCAGGGCGTGGTGCTCCCCCAGCATGTCGTGGCTGGCGGCCTGGACACCGAGAACCGCGTGGTTGGTCACCACGATCTTGGACCGAGCCGCGTGGTCGCGCACCGCCTGCGAGAAGCACTCGCCCAGCATGGGGCACTTGGACTCGAGGCACTCGCGCCCGCTCACGCTCACCTGCGCCCAGGCACGGTGGGACACGCCGGGGACGAGGTCGTCGCGGTCGCCCGTGTCGGTCTCCCCCGCCCACGCGTGCAGCCGCGCCACCTCCTTGCCCAGGTCGCTGGTGGGGCCGGCGGTCACGGGCAGCATGTCCTCGTCGGGCTCGCCGTAGCCGCCGGCCATCTTGTGCACACACAGGTAGTTGCTGCGCCCCTTGAACAATGCGGCGTCGGGTCGTTCGCCGAGTTCCGCCTCGAGGGCGTCGAGCACGAGCGGCAGGTCCTTGGTGAAAACCTGGCGCTGGAGGGCGAGGGTGGCGGTCGAGACCACCACACGCTTCTTGGCCCTGACGGCGTGTGTCACCGCAGGAACCAAGTAGGCGAGTGACTTTCCGGTGCCCGTCCCGGCTTGGATCAGCGCATGTTCGCCGTGGCCGAGCGCTCGCTCGACGGCCGCGGCCATCGCCGTCTGCCCCTCCCGCTCGACGCCACCCAGGGCGCCGACCGCCGTCCCGAGCAGGCGAGTCGCCTCGGTTGGCGCAGAACCGCCTGCCTCGACGGCTGCGCGGTCGGTGGCTGTGACGTCAGCAGCCGCCTGTGGCGAGTCCCCCGCGGCGCTCACGCCGCCGGGGAGGCTGCCTGCAGCCGCGCGGCGAGCGATTCGTCCACCAGCGCGATAAGCCGCGTGCCCTCGGGCTGGTGCGACTCCTCGATCACCTCGCCGTGGGTGTGAGCCTCGTGGATGAGGTCGCCGCGGGTGTAAGGGACGACGATGTCGATGCGCACCTCGGGTCGCGGCAGCTCGCGCGCGACCAGGTCGAGCAACTCTGCCATGCCGGCGCCGGTGAGGGCCGATACCTCGATCGTGGTCTCGGGGCGGGCGCGCAGGCGCATGAGCGTCTCGGGCTCGGCGATGTCCGTCTTGTTGAGGACGAGCACCTCCTTCACGGTGTCCGCGCCGGGGACGTCGGCCAGCACGGCCCGCACTGCGGAGATCTGTCCCTCGGGGTCAGGGTGCGAGGCGTCGACCACGTGCAGCATGAGGTCCGCGTGGGCGACCTCCTCGAGCGTGGAGGAGAACGCCGCGACTAACTGGTGCGGAAGATCGCGCACGAAGCCCACGGTGTCAGACACCGTGAACTCGCGGCCGTCTGGCGTCTGCGACTTGCGCACCGTCGGGTCGAGCGTCGCGAACAGCGCGTTCTCGACCAGCGCGCCGGCCCCGGTCATGCGGTTGAGGAGCGAGGACTTGCCGGCGTTGGTGTAACCGACGATCGCCACGTTCGGTAGCGCGAGCCGCCGGTCACGGCGGACGTCCCGCGCCGGCGCCATCGCCTTGATCTGGCGTCGCAGTTGCGCCATGCGCGTGTGGATGCGGCGGCGGTCCAACTCGATCTTGGTCTCACCCGGACCGCGAGAGCCCATACCCGCGGCGGCACCGCCGACCTGTCCACCGGCCTGGCGAGACATCGAGTCACCCCAGCCGCGCAGGCGGGGCAACAGGTACTCGAGCTGCGCCAACTCCACCTGCGCCTTGCCCTCCTTGGACTTGGCGTGCTGCGCGAAGATGTCGAGGATCAGTGCGGTGCGGTCGATGACCTTGACCTTCACCACGTCCTCGAGCGCGCGCCGCTGGCTGGGCGCGAGGTCGTCGTTGACGATCACGGTGTCGGCACCGAGCGCCGCGACAATCTCCTTGACCTCGACGGCTTTGCCCTTACCGATGTACGTGGCGGGATCGGGGTTGGTACGCCGCTGGAGCACACCGTCGAGCACCTCGGAACCCGCCGTCTCCGCGAGAGCCGCGAGCTCTTGCAGACTCACCTCGGCATCCGTCGCAGTGCCGTGAGACCACTGGCCCACGAGGACCACTCTTTCGAGGCGGAGTTGGCGGTACTCGACCTCAGTGACGTCCTCGAGTTCGGTCGACAGATTGCCGACCCTCCGCAGCGCCGCGCGGTCCTCGCGGTCGAACTGGTCGCCGTCGTAGTCGGTGCGCTCCGTGGTGCCCTTGCCGAGCACTGTGCTGGCGCGCGCAAGCACCCGCTCAATCACCGCATCGGCGCGGGAAGGGGCGGGCTCGGACGGTTCGTTGTCGTGAAGATCGCTCATACTGCCTCCATTGTCGCACCGGCCACCGACAGGCACCACCAGCGGCGGTACGCTCGCATGCGTGAGCGAGGACCACTACTTCACCGCCGAGCCCGCCTCCGCCGACCAGCGCCGCCAGATCGCGGTGCGACTCGCCGGCCGCGAGGTCACCGTCGAGACCGCACCGGGCATCTTCTCCCCCGGTCACATCGACGCCGGGACGCAGGTGCTGCTGCGCCATCTCCCACCCGCCCCGGCGGGCGAGGTGCTCGACCTGGGGTGCGGCTGGGGCCCGCTCGCCCTGACCGCGGCGCTCGGGACGGCCGATGCGCGGGTCACCGCGGT
>JBKBNW010000006.1:0-12789 GCA_046295115.1 Demequina sp. | reverse complement strand
CGTCAACCGGCGCGCGCTCGACCTGCTGGGGCGCAACGCCGAGCGCCTGGGAGTGGCGGACCGCGTGCGCGCGGTCGAACCGAGCGACGTTGCGCCCGACGCCACCTACGCGGCGATCTGGTCGAACCCCCCAATCCGCGTGGGAAAGGCCGCGCTTCACGATCTGCTCTCGACGTGGCTGCCGCGACTCGCGCCGGGCGGTCAGGCGTGGCTGGTGGTGCAGCGCAACCTCGGCGCTGACTCTCTCGCGCGCTGGATCGCGGACCAGCGGGACGGTGCGGGTGCACCGTGGGGCGAGATCGAGAAGGTCGCCAGCGCCAAGGGATTCCGTGTGCTCAGGCTCTCCCGGCCCGAGGCCTAACCGCGGCGTCGGCGGCCCCCGGGTTGCCAGCTACGGGTAGCCGCGCTCTCCCCTGGCCGCGGCATCGGCGATGCGGCCGATGCGCACCTCACGGGTCTGCGGACGCTTGGCAAGCACCAGCTGGGTGAGCATGAACTTGCGGGCCGACGGCGGGAACGAGTCCCACGTCTCGCGCGCGCCCGCACGCTCGGCGAGAGCGGCGGCGAGATCCGGCGGCACGACCAGGTCCTCGACGTCGTCCAGCAGGGTCCACGACCCGTCCGCCTTCGCGGCGGCGATCACCGCTGCGCCGGGAGGGAGCATGCGCCCCTCGGCCTCCAGCTGCGCGATCCGTACCTTGTTGGTGCGCGCCCAGCCCGAGCCGCGCTTGCGCCGGGAGCAGTACTGCAGCGTGCGATCCGCGTCCAGTTTGCGGGCCGTCGCGTCGATCCACCCCCAGCACAGCACCTCGCGCACGAGTTCGTCGTAGGTGAGCCCGGTCCTCCCCGACTCCTTGCGCCACAACGTCACCCACACGCCCGTCTCGGTGTCGTGATGGGCCGCAAGCCAAGACCGCCACTCCTCGGCGCTCTCGGGGTGGATGCGAGGCGCGCCGTCGGGGCCCGGCTCGACTGGATGCATGGGATCAGCCCGGGGTCACCGTCGCCGGCAGCGCCGAGACGTCGACCTCGCCGTCGGCAACCAGGGTCGCGGGGCCCTCGAGCACGGTGCGCGAGCCGTGAACCCGCACGGTCACCATCCCGCCCGGGACCTCGACGTCCCACACGTCCGGCGCGCCGGTACCCGCCCACGACCGCACTGCGATTGCGACCGCACAGGCCCCGGTGCCGCATGAGCGGGTCTCGCCGGAGCCACGCTCGTGCACGCGCATCCGCACTCGCCCCCGCTCAATACCATCGCGCACCTCGCCGCCCCGGGTGACGACGAACTCGACGTTCGACCCATCCGCAGGCGCGGGCGACACCCGCGGCGGCTCCGTGAGGTCGAGCGCCTCGAGTTCGTCCATCGAGGCCAGCGCCACCACGTGGTGCGGGTTGCCGACGTCCACGAACAGCGCGGGCCGCGCGGGGGTGAGGCCGCGCGCCTCGACCTCGGCGTCGAAGTCGCCCGGGGAGTCGCCTAGCCCGAACTCGCCCATCCCCACTGCGTAGCGCCCGTCCTCCAGAGACGTCACGGTGCGGGTACCGCCGCGGGTGGCGATAGTGAGCCCATCCGTCAGGTCCACGCCGGCCTCGCTCTCGAGGAACGCCCCGAACACTCTGGCCCCGTTGCCGCACATCTCGGAGGTCGTGCCGTCAGCATTCCAGTAGTCCATGAACCAGGTGTGCTCGTCGTGGCCGGCGCCCGCGGTGAGCGCACCGGCGCGCACCGCGCGGATCACGCCGTCAGCGCCGATCCCAGCGCGCCGGTCGCACAGGTAGCGCACCAGTGCCGGCGTGAGGTCAGTTTCGCCGTGCTCGTCGAAGAGCAGCACGAAGTCGTTCTCGGTGCCGTGGCCCTTGGTGAAGCGCAGTCCTTGGGTGGTGCTCAGCCTTGCCATGGATTCAAGGCTACCGTCGCGCACGGAGCCGCCGCTCGGGCCGACGTCAGTGCGCGAGGACTGCGAGGGCATCGTCGACCGCGCGGTCCACGTCCGCCTCGTCCACGGGCGCCGCGATCCACTGGACGCGGGGGTCGGGGCGGAACCACTTGCGCTGGCGGCGGGCGAGCCGCCGGGTGTGGATCTTGATCAGCTCGCGCGCCTGATCCGCGCTGAGCTCGCCGTCCAGGTGACGGAGAGTCTCGGCGTAGCCCACGGCGCGGCGGGCCGTGACGCCGTCGCGCAGGCCCCGCCCCGCAAGGGCGCGGACCTCGTCGACAAGCCCCGCGTCCCACATGTGGTCGACGCGCTCGTCGATGCGCGGGTCGAGCGCCTCGTTGTCAAGTTCGAGGCCGATCTGCAGCGCGGGGATCTCGTACTGGTGCGTGGGCAGGGTCGAGGAGAAGGGCCGCCCGGTGAGCTCGATGACCTCGAGCGCACGCACGATGCGCTTGGCGTTCTGGGCGGGGATGCGGGCCGCAGCGATGGGATCCGCCGCCGCGAGCTCGCGGTGAAGCATGCCCGGGCCTTCGTCCACCGCGCGTCCCTCGAGCCGCGCTCGCACCGCGTGGTCCGTCGGCGGGAACTCGAACCTGTCCAGCAACGCCCGCACATACAGCCCCGACCCTCCGGTGACGATCGCGCGCCTGCCACGGCCATGGATGGCGGCGATGTCGGCCCGAGCATCGCGCTGGAAGCCCGCGACGGACGCGTCTTCGGCGACGTCGAGGGTGTCGAGCTGGTGATGCGGGACCCCTCGCCGCTGGGCCACCGGCAGCTTCGCCGTACCGATGTCCATCCCGCGGTAGAACTGCATCGCGTCCGCATTGACGATCTCCCCGCCGAGCCGCTCTGCGAGGCCGAGGGACACCGCCGACTTGCCCGTCGCGGTGGAGCCCACTAGCGCGATCGCGACGGGTGCGGCCGATGCGGGGGTGAGGTGGGGCGTCACCGGCGCCTCAGCGCTGCGTGGGGCGCAAGGACGGGGGCATAGAGGTGCGTAGCGCCGGGATACCCAGCCCCACTGGACCGCCGGGGGCGCTCGCACCGGTTCCGCACGAGGTGCCGCACCCGCCCGTGGCGTGGTCGTGTCCCTCGCCGTCGTTCGCGGCCCACGCGTCGCCCGCACTCGTGCGGCGGATTCCGAACATCCCTCCCGACAGCGCGCTATCGGCGATCAGGTGGTGAGGCGCGGCGTGAGTGACATCCACCGTCACCATGTCGCCAGGCCGCGGCGCGGGCTGGTCGCCCTCGCCCCACGGCGTCGCCGGCAGGGAGAAGTGGACCAGGCGACTGTCGGGCGCGCGCCCGCTCAAACGCGCGGAGGCACCGTCCTTGCGTCCCGCGCCGTCGAGCACCATGAGCTCTACCGTGCGCCCAATCAGGCGCTGGTTCTCCGCCAAGGACACGCTCTCCTGCAGCGCCTTGAGACGACCGAACCGCTCCGTGATTACGGCCTTCGGCAGCTCGGGCAGCTCGAAGGCGGGGGTGCCTGGGCGGGGCGAGTACTGGAAGGTATAGGCGCTCGAGAACCGGGACTGCTCGACCACGCGCAAGGTGTCTTCGAAGTCAGCGTCGGTCTCGCCTGGAAAGCCCACGATGATGTCCGTGGTGATTGCCGCATCGGGCATTGCGGCGCGCACCTTGTCGAGAATCCCGAGGAACTTGGCGGACCGATACGACCTGCGCATGGCACGCAGCACCGAGTCGGAGCCTGACTGGAGCGGCATGTGCAGACTCGGCATCACGTTGGGCGTGTCCGCCATGGCCTCGATGACGTCGTCAGTGAAAGCCGCGGGGTGGGGCGACGTGAACCGCACGCGCTCAAGGCCGGCGATGTCGCCGCACGCGCGCAGCAGCTTTGCGAACGCGCCGCGGTCGCCGAACTCTATGCCGTAGGAGTTCACGTTCTGCCCCAGCAAGGTGACCTCGACCACGCCTTGGGATACCAGCGCCTCTACCTCAGCCAGGATCTCGCCCGGGCGCCGGTCCCGCTCCTTGCCCCGCAGGCTCGGGACGATGCAGAACGTGCAGGTGTTGTTGCACCCGACAGAGATCGACACCCAGGCGGAGGCCACGGAATCGCGGCGGCTCGGCAGGGTCGAGGGGAACACCTTGAGCGATTCCTCGATCTCGACCTGAGCCTTGGCGTTGTGGCGTGCACGTTCCAGCATCGCGGGGAGCACGTCGAGGTTGTGCGTGCCGAACACCACGTCCACCCACGGCGCCTTCTCGACAATGGTGCCGCGGTCCTTCTGGGCGAGGCAGCCGCCTACGGCGATCTGCATGCCGGGCCGCGCGGCCTTGACGGAGGCGAGCTGGCCGAGGTTTCCGTACAACTTGTTGGCGGCGTTTTCGCGCACCGCGCACGTGTTGATGACCACGACATCGGCGACGTCGGCGCCTTCGGGCGCGGCGTGGTAGCCGGCGTCCTCGAGGAGCCCCGCCATGTGTTCGGAGTCGTGAATGTTCATCTGGCACCCGAGGGTGCGAACCAGGTACGTGGGGGCGAGCGCGGTGTCAGTCATTCCTACCCTGCGACGGCGTCCGCACGAAGCTCGCGGATCACTGTCACCTTGATCTCTCCAGCGAAGCTGAAGTCGCGGCTGATGTGCTCCGCAATTGTACGCGCCAGTTCCCGCGTGCCCTCGTCGTCGACCGCGTCGGGCTCGACGACAACGCGTACCTCGCGCCCTGCAGCCATCGCGAGCACCTTGACGACACCCTCGTGCTCGGCGACCAGGCGCTCGAGCCCCTCCATGCGTTCCAGGTAGCCGTCCACGTCCTCGCGCCGCGCACCCGGACGGGAGGCGGAGACCGCGTCGGCCACCTGCACGATCACGGCCTCGAGGGTGGTTTGCGGGACCTCGTCGTGATGCGCCGCAATCGCGTTGACCAGCGCCTCCGGCTCCCCGTGTTCGGCGGCCAAAGCGGCGCCGATGGCGGCGTGAGTGCCCTCGCGCTCATGGGTGAAGGCCTTGCCGATGTCATGCAAGAACGCGGACCGGCGCGCGAGCTCGACGTCTGCGCCGAGGGATGTCGCGATGTCGGCGGCGACCTGTGCGGACTCCACCAGGTGGGCCAACACGTTTTGCCCGTACGAGCTGCGCAGCCTCAAGCGACCCAGCACACCGACCATCTCGTGTGGGATGCCGCGCACACCGGCGGCATCGATCGCGTCGAGACCGGCGTCGAGATGGCGCTGTTCAGTGTCCGCGACGGCGCGGGCGTAGGCCGCTTCGACGCGCTGGGGCTGGATCCGGCCGTCCTCGATGAGGTCACGCAGGGTGACCTCGGCGAGCTCCCGGCGCTCGACGTCGAACGAGGACAGCTGGACCGCGTTGACACCTTCCTCGACCATCACGTTGACGCCCGTGAGAGCCTCGAAGGCACGGATGTTGCGCCCTTCGCGCCCGATGATGCGCCCCTTCATCTCCTCGCTTGGGAGATCAATCCACGTGGTGGACGTGTCTGTCGCGACTCTCGCCGCCTGGCGCTGCATCGCGGCCACCAGAATCTCCCGTGCGCGCCCCTCCGCCGACTCCTTGGTGGCGCGCTCGATGCGGCGCAGTTCGCCATTGGCGGCGTCACGAGCCTCTTTGACCTGTTGAGCGATGAGCTCCTCGCGAGCCTCAGCGGCGGTCAGCCCAGCGAGCTCGGCAAGGCGGGTCTCGCGAAGGCGACCGATCTCGGCGCGCTCGGCGTGCAGCCGCTTCTCATCCCGCGCGATCACCGCGGCACGCTCGTCGAGCGAGCGCGAATACATCTGGGAGGACCGTTGGTCTGCGGCGAAGTCCTTCTCGCGCTGCGCAACCCGCTCCTCGCGGCGTTGCGCCTCACTCAGGAGCGCCCGGGCCTCTTCGCGCGTGGACTGAGCCTCTTCGCTGGTCGAGCGCCGGATCTCCGCCGCCTCGCGGCGGGCGAAGTGCACCACCAGCACCGAGGCGAGGAGCAACAGGAGGGTCGCCACGGTCGCGATGATCTGAGCCACGAGCCCTCCTTTCTGACGCGGGACACGCTACGTGCCCGAGTTATCGGCATCTTCCAGCTCGCGCACAAGGGCGAACGCGTCGGATGGAGAGTATCCCTTGCGGCCCAGCAACCCGACGACCCGGCGCACGCGCTTGTCACGCTCGACGCCGTCCAACTGGTTCCAACGCTTCACCGCAAGCGCGCGTGCCGCGTCTTGCTCATCGTCGTCGCTGATCTGCTCGAGCGCGGAATCGATGTCCTCCTGCTCAAATCCCTTGCGTCGCAGCTCGACAAGGATGGCGCGCCGGGACTTGCCCCGCTCTCGATGACGGGTGCGCGCGATGGTGGCGGACAGTGCGGCATCGTCGAGCAGTCCCACCTCCCGGTAGCGCTCAATCACCTCGTCTGCCACATCGGGCGAGACGTCTCGTGACACGAGCCCGTCGCGCAGCTGCGCGACCGAGCGCGGCGAGTGCGTGAGCAGCCGCAATGCGATGTCCCGCGCGCGCTCGGCGGGTTCCGACGGGGTCGTGGGTCCCCTGCCTTGCGGGACACGGTCCTGCCGAGCGCGCGGGTTCATCAGAAGGTGGCGCGCTCCTTGGCGGCCTTGGATGCCTTGGCAGACACCTTCGGCTCGTCCTCGGGGGCGACCGCCGCGGACTGGTCGCCCTCCTCGGCCGGCGTGGCGCCGATGCCGAGCTTCGTCAGGATCTTCTTCTCAATCTCGGTCGCGAGCTCGGGGTTGTCCTTGAGGAAGTTGCGCGAGTTCTCCTTGCCCTGACCGAGCTGGTCGCCTTCGTACGTGTACCAGGCGCCCGACTTCTTGACGAAGCCATGCTCGACACCGAGGTCGATGATGCCGCCCTCCTTGGAGATGCCGTGGCCGTACAGGATGTCGAACTCTGCCTGCTTGAAGGGGGGCGCCATCTTGTTCTTGACGACCTTGACGCGAGTGCGGTTACCCACCGGCTCCGTGCCCTCCTTGAGGGTCTCGATGCGGCGGACGTCGAGGCGTACCGAGGCGTAGAACTTGAGTGCCTTGCCGCCCGTGGTGGTCTCCGGCGAACCGAAGAACACGCCGATCTTCTCGCGCAGCTGGTTGATGAAGATCGCGGTCGTACCGGTCTGCGCGATGGCTCCGGTGATCTTGCGCAGCGCCTGCGACATGAGCCGCGCCTGCAGGCCCACGTGGCTGTCGCCCATCTCGCCCTCGATCTCGGCCTTTGGCACGAGCGCCGCGACGGAGTCGATCACGAGCACATCGACACTGCCGGAGCGGATCAGAATGTCCGCGATCTCCAACGCCTGCTCACCCGTGTCGGGCTGAGAGATGATCAGGTTGTCGACGTCCACGCCCAGCTTCTTGGCATAGGCGGGGTCGAGAGCGTGCTCGGCGTCGATGAACGCCGCCGTGCCGCCCTGCTTTTGCATGTTCGCGACCGCGTGCAGCGCGACGGTGGTCTTTCCCGAGGACTCGGGGCCGTAGATCTCCACCACCCGTCCGCGCGGGAGACCGCCAATGCCGAGCGCGATGTCCAGTGCCACGGAGCCCGTGGGGATAGCCGGTACGGCCACCACCTGTCGGTCGCCCATGCGCATCGCCGAGCCCTTGCCGTACTGCCGATCAATCTGTCCGAGTGCCGCCTCGAGTGCTTTCGAGCGGTCTGCCGCCTGTGCCATGTCGCTTTCCCATCGTCAGTGGCATTCCTGCCGTCTTAGCCCTTACACGAACGACGCTACGACGCGCCTCTGACATTGGCGCGACGCACGTTCCCTCTCCTGTGGAGAGCCAGCGTCTCGCTCCGTCCTGTGGATCAGCGTAATCGAACGCATGTTCGAAAGGAAGCCGCCCAGCCCGGCGTGTCGCGGGGCGAGCTGATGACACGTCAGCGACGCGGGGGGATCATTCTTTCGCGGGCTCCGCCGTCGCGCTTGTCGAGGGGAACATCCATCTGATCGCACAATGCGTGCCAGACATCCCGGGGCGGGACGCCGTCCTGCAGCGCCTCTGCGCACGTGCGGGAGTCGAGGTCGTCTAGGGCCAAGTCACGCGCCAAAGAGCGAGAATAGTCGGCGCCAAAGACGACGTCGATGAGAGCCCAGAACTGGCTGTGTCGCACTACCGCACTACCTGCTGCACTAGCGCGCGCGAAGCTCGCCGAGCAACTCCGGAACGGTGTCGGGAATGGAAGGCATGACGTGGACGCGGCCAAACTGTTCGGCCGTCTCGAAGCGGCCTGAGACCTCACGGAGGATCGCCGACATCGGCACGTCGAGCGCGTCGCAGATCGACGCGAGCAACTCGGAGGACGCTTCCTTCTGACCGCGCTCGACCTCGGAGAGGTAGCCCAGCGACACGCGAGCGCCGGACGAGATGTCCCGCAACGTCTTGCCCTGGGTCAGGCGCGCGTCGCGGAGCACATCGCCGATCTCGTTGCGCAGCACAGGCATGCGATCCCTCCGGACGGTGATTGTTCCGTTCTCCATGTCACTCCCAACGCACATTACCGCACGGATGTTCCCCCGGCCGACGGGTCGCGGCGGCTCCGCAGACGCCGGTGAAGGGCGTACGCGGATCACTGGCCGTCGACGCGTTCCGCGAGCACCTGATGCACGAGCGCCAAGGCGCCCGCGACTGCGCCCCTGGCGACGCTGCCCCGGTCTCCCTCGACCTGCAGCCGTCTCGCGGTCACGGTGCCGTCCAGATCCACTGCCACCCACACAGTCCCGGGCGCTTGGCCCCCGTGCGGTTCTGGCCCTGCCACCCCAGTGGTCGCGATGCCGATGTTCGCTGTCATGACTCGCCGCACCCCGGCTGCCATCGCCTCAGCCACCTCGCGTGACACGGGGCCAGGGTCGTCTAGCAGGGACTGGCTCACCCCGAGCACGTCGTGCTTGACCTCCACCGCGTAGGCCACGACGGCGCCGCGCAGGGACTCGGACGCTCCGGCAACCTCCACCAATGCCGCGCTCAGCGCCCCGCCGGTCAGCGACTCCGCGGTAGCGACGGTGAGCCCCGCCGCTCGCGCGAGGATCAGGACCGCGTCTGCGTCAGGTCTGGACATCTCGGGACTGGACATCTCGAGACGGAGGGTCCTCGACGGCCGATGCGCGGGCGGCGGCCTCCGCCGCCTCGCCGTGCGCGCGCGCCACTCTCGCGATGCGGATCGAGTAGTCGATTCCGGTGATCACCGCGACGGCGACCGCAGCGAGCAGGCTCCACCACGCGACCGTGTCGATCCACGCCGCGGGGTGAGGCACCAAGTACGCCGTCAAAGCCCCCAACTGCAACACGGTCTTGAGCTTGCCGCCGCGCGACGCCGCAATCACCGCATCCCGGGCGACGGCGAGCCGGCCCACCGTCACGCCCAGCTCGCGCACCGCAAGCACCGCCAGGGGCCACCATGGCACGCCGTCCACCACGACCACCGCCGCGAGGGTGAAGAGCACCAGAGCCTTGTCCGCGATTGGGTCGGCGAGCTTGCCGAACGGGCTGACGACTTCCCACCTGCGGGCGAGGTACCCGTCCCAGTAGTCGGTCGCGGCGGCGATGAGGAACACGATGAGCGCCCACACCCGGAACGATCCGTTCTCGCCCGCGTCCGCCCATAGCAGCCACAGCACGACGGGCACGGCGACCAGGCGAGCTCCGGTGAGCAGATTGGGGACGGTCGCGTTCACGCAATCACCCTAGCGCTGGCAGCGGCCGCGCTCCGCAATAATGGGCGCCATGCCCTCCCACTCACGACGCACCCCGTCCGCCGTGCCCGCGCTCGCAGCGGCTGCGGTGGCCGCCGTCGTAGTCGTCGCCGGATCCCTCGCGGCCTGGCCGGTCGACGGCGAAGCCGCCGTCGACGCCCAAGCCTCCCCCACCCCGCCCGCTACCACCACGACGCCCGTACCGAGCGCATCGGCCGCACCCTCGCCCACCCCTCCCGCCCCACTGCCCACCGTCGAGTTCACGCTGGTGACCGGCGGGGACGTGCTGACGCACGGTCCGGTGCTGGCCTCGGCGCGCGCGGCTGGCGGCGGGGAGTACAACTTCGCGGCGCTCATGCAGAACATCCGCCCCTACGTTGAGGGCGCCGACCTCGCGCTGTGCCACCTCGAGGTGCCGATCGCCCCGCCCGGCACTGAGCCCTCGGGGTACCCCACATTCGGCGCTCCCGCAGAACTGGTGCCCGCCCTTGCGGATGAGGGCTGGGACGGCTGTTCGACCGCGTCCAATCACTCGATGGACAGGCGCTACGCCGGCCTTGAGACCACCCTCGCCGCGCTGGATGATGCGGGGCTCGGGCACTCGGGCATGGCGCGCACCGAGGATGAGTCGTCGAGCACTCAGATGTACACCGTGCGAGTGGACGACAGGCGCATCAAGGTGGCGAATGTCTCGTTCACGTACGGACTCAACGGGCTGCCCAAGCCCGAGGGCATGCCATGGGCGGTGGACACCTTCGACGCCGAGACACAGGATGTCGCCCCCATCCTCGACGCCGCGCAACGGGCGCGCGATGATGGCGCCGACATCGTGATTGCGTCCACACATTGCTGCGTGGAGTACCAGATCGAACCGAACTCGGCCCAGCGTGACATCGCCGAGCAGATCGCGCAGTCGGGCCTGGTCGACCTGTACGTGGGCCACCACGCCCACGTTCCCCAGCCCATCGAGCTCCTGGACGGCGGCGTGGATGGAGCGGGGATGTGGACGTATTTTGGCCACGGCAACTACCTGTCGAATCAGGACACCCAGTGCTGTCGCGCTGACACCAACTCCGGGTACATCGGCGTCACCACCTTCAGCGTGTCGCCTGAGGGCGAGGTCGAGGTGACGGCGGAGTGGGTGGCGACCACGGTGGACCGCACCGACCGACACACCATGCACGTGCTGAACGACATCGTCGACACTGGTGCGGGAAACCTCACGGCAGCCGAGGCAACGGCCCGGCACCAGCGAGTGGCCGACGCGGCGGGCACCCAAGCCCGCGAGCGCACGGAGCCGCCAGCTCCCCTGGCGGACGCCGCCTTCCGCATCGTGCGGTGGTGGGAGCCGAGCGCCTGAGCGCCTCTCCCGTCGCTCAGAACGCGCGGTCGTTGAACTCGAGGGCAGGGTCGTTCTCCTGCGGTCGGGGGTCGATCAGGCTGGTCGAGAACTGAGGAGCGGTGTCGTGCAGCGCGCCGGCCGGCTGCGCGACGCCGAACAGCCAGCCCTGCCCGTAGCGCCAGCCGCACCGCGACAGGAACTGTGCTTGGGCCTCCGTCTCGATGCCCTCTGCGATGGTCGCCAGGCCCAGCTCGCGTGCGAGTGCGCCCAAGGCGCGGGAGACGCGGGCGCCCGCCGGGTCCTCCGGGATCCCCGCAACGAAGGACATGTCGAGCTTGACTCCGGACACGGGCAGGTCCCTGAGGTACGACAACGGCGACACGCCGGTGCCAAAGTCGTCCAGCAGGATCGGCACCCCCGCGTTGCGCAGCTCGGTGAGTTCGTGGCGAATGCGGGTATTGGGCGCCACCAGCGACGCCTCGGTGAGTTCGACCACGAGGCGCTGCGGGCTGAGGTGATAGCGCCCGATCGCGGTGAGCACCCGATCGGCGAACTCGGAGTCACCCAGCTGGTCGGCGGACACGTTGAGGGACACCCACATGGTGGGCGACGGGCCATGCGCGAGGAACTGCGCCGCCTGGTCCACGAGCGCGGCGCCAAGCGCGACCGACAGGTTCTTGTCCTCGATCAACGGCAGGAAGGCAGCGGGCGGCAGCAGGCCGCGGGTCGGGTGTTGCCACCGCACCAGCGCCTCGTAGCCCACGATCGCGCGCGTCGATAGCTCGAGAATGGGCTGATAGTGCAACACCAGCTGGCCGTCCTCGATAGCGTCCGCGAGCTCGGCGGCCAGTGCCGAGTGCATATCGGAGGCGGTGCGCATCGACGGCTCGAAGACCTCGGTGCGTGACTTGCCGCTCGTCTTGGCGCGGTACATCGCCGCGTCTGCGGCGCTCATCAGGCTAGGTGCGCCGCCCACGGTGGTGTCGTCGTCGGCCATCGCGATGCCCACTGAGGCGTGCAGGGTGATTTGGTGCCTCTTCACCTGCACGGGGCGCTTGAGTCCCTGATGGATCGCCCCCGCGATCTCGAACAGCGCCTTGGAGCAGTCGGGATCCTGCACCACGACCACAAACTCGTCACCGCCGATCCGCGCGACGGTGCCCCTGCCCGCGGCCGCGGTGCGCAGCACTCCCGCGACGTGCACGAGCGCGTTGTCGCCGATCGCGTGCCCAAACCGGTCGTTGAGACCCTTGAAGCCGTCCAGGTCCACCGCGATCACGCCCACCCGCGTGTGCGCATCGGGCTGCTCGAGCACCTGCTGCAACACGTCCTGCAGCAGGGTGCGGTTCGCGAGCCCCGTGAGGGGGTCATGCATCGCACGGTGCGCCATCAGCTCAGAACGCATGCGGTCGTCCGTGCTGTCGCGCACCTGCACCACGTAGTGGTCGGGCGCGCCACCGGCGTAACGCACCAAGCCCACGTCGAGGACCGCCCACACCACGTTCCCGTCCGCACGCACGTAGCGCTTCTCACACGTGAACTGGCTCTGATGGCCGTCATACAGGCGCTGCAGTTGGTCGCGCTCCGCGTTGAGGTCGTGGGGATGGCTGAGCGACGAGAACGGCGTGCCCCGCAGTGCCGCCACCGTGGAGCCCATCATCTCGGCGAAGGACCGGTTGACCTCCATCAGCCGCCACTCGAGGTCGACCAGGGCCATGCCGACGGGCGCGTTCTCCATCGCCTTGCGGAACTGGGCATCCGACCGGTTGAGCGCCTCGGCCGCCTCACGTAGTCCCGAGGTGTCCATCATGGTGACCACAGTCACCGGCCCGTCGT
>JBKBNW010000005.1:0-37935 GCA_046295115.1 Demequina sp. | reverse complement strand
ATTGCCGCTTCTGACTGGCTCGGCAATTGCCGTCATGCACGTTTTCGAGCCGTATGTGTTTCACAGTGGGAGTAGGGCGCTGGCCAGGCCCAGCGCCGCGCATGCGCCGAGGATTCTTAGGACCGGCCAGCGCAGGACGAAGGTCAGCAGCAGCGCTATCAGGGTGATTCCTACCGCGACCGGATTTACGGACGCCAGCTCGGGGACGGTCATCCGCAACGGACCCCAGGTCCAGATGCTTGTAGAGGTGAACAGAGTGTTGAGCGCGAAGTACAGGGCGAGGTTTGCGATCACCCCTACAACAGCGGCGGTGATTCCCGACAGCGCCGCGGAGATCGCTGTGTTGTGGCGTAACCGCTCGACGTACGGGGCGCCCAGCAGGATGAACAGAAAGCAGGGTATGAAGGTCACCCAGGTGACCAGCAGCGCCCCGAGCACTGCGGCGACCCAGGGGTCCAGACCGCCGGGATTGCGGTAGGCGGCGAGGAACCCCACGAACTGCACCACCATGATCAACGGCCCCGGTGTCGTCTCCGCGAGAGCCAGTCCGCGCACCATCTCCCCTGGCGCCAGCCACCCGTAGGTCTCGACCGCTTGCTGGGCGATGAACGCCAACACCGCATAGGCGCCGCCGAAGGTGACCACCGCGGTCAGCGAGAAGAACAGTCCTAGGGTGGTGAAGATGCTCTGCCCTCCGAACACCGCGACGACCGCAAGGATCGGCGCCGCCCACAATCCCAGTCCGATCGTTAGTATCCGCACGAAGCGGCCCCGGGTGGGCTGGTCATCATGCAGCGCGTCATCGGAGATGACCGGGGCCGGCCCGGATCGATCGTCCGCGCTGTGGGGCGGTTCAGCAAAGCGCGGCACCCGGCGGGAGAGGATCCATCCCGCGAACGCGGCCAGGGCGATCACGACGGGGAACGGCACCGCGAACACGGCCAAGGCCACGAAGGCGCTCACGGCGAGGACGATGAGGGACCGGTGGGTCAACGACCGGCCGGCCACCCGAAGAACTGCCTGGGCGACGATGGCCAGCACCGCCGGAGCGAGCCCGGCGAACACGGCAGAGACCGCGGTGGTGTCACCGTAGGCGACGTAGATCGCCGACAACGCCCCCAGGGTGACGACCCCGGGAAGAACGAACAGGGTGCCAGCGGCGATCCCGCCTCGTGTGCCGTTGAGCAGCCATCCTATATAGATCGACAGTTGCTGAGCCTCGGGCCCAGGTAGCAGCATGCAGTAGTTCAGGGCGTGATTGAATCGCCGCTGCCCGATCCAACGCCGGTCTTCGACCAGTATCCGTTGCATGACGGCGATCTGACCGGCTGGGCCACCGAAGGTCTGCAGGGAGATCAGGAACCAGACCCAGACGGCCTCCCGGAAGGGCACCAGGTCTCGAACAGGCGAAGATCCGGGTGAGCGGCCGTTGGGCTCTGTCGGCGCGTGCTCGTGGGGTGTCTCGCTCATGCGGGGTCACGCCCGATCAGGGACTGACGACGGTAGTACTCGTAGAGTCCGTCGAACACCGGTCCGGACACTGCCATCGTGTCCTCGTCGCTACCGGTCATCGATAGCCCGCGCAGGACTACATCCAGCCCGGGCGCCTCCGGGGCGTCATACCGTTCGTCTTCCAGGTCGGCTTCGTGGACGATCTCAGCGATCCGCCACAGTGCCGGGTCGGTGAGCTCGTAGCGGCGCAGGATCGTCTCGAAGCTGCAGTCACCGCCGTGGTGCCCCAGCTCGACGCCCCGCATATCGAAGGCGATCGCCTGGTCAGGCACCTCCGTGGGGTTGGTGACAAACACGAACTCGGCTTCGGGGTCGATGTGCCGACGGATCAGCCAGGCACATGCGGCCCGGTCGATGTGGATACCGGCTCGGGTGGACCATTTCATGTTCGCTCCTGGTCGATGCGATTGGGATGTAGCGCTTCCACCGCGTCCCTAGCCATCTGGCGCTCGGGCGGGGGGAAGTAGTCGCGCCGGGTGATGCGGCGCAGGTGGGCGCGCAAGCGCGTTATTGCGCGAAGTCGCTCCGGCTCGGCTGCGCCTATGGCGGCGACGGCCTCAGACCGGACAGCGAGATACTCCGCCGATCGATCCTGGACCATGGCCTCCACCAACTGACGCTCCTGCACAAGAGAAGCGGGCCTGGCCATCCACACGGTCGCCGACCCAGCAGCCTCGATAACCTCCTCGGCGATCCAGTCCAAGTGTTCCCGGGTGCGCGCATCAGCAGGCAAAGCGACCAAACCGTCACCGACCTGCGCCACCCCGAGCTTCTTGAGCTTGCGCCACACGGCGATACGCGGCGTCGAGGGCTCGCGAGGTATCCGATAGCTCAACAACACCCACTCCCCCGGTCCGGAATCCACCACGACACCCCTCACCCAGGCCCACGGGCCCGCACACCCAGCATAATGTAACCACGGTTACAACGCTTGGGCGAGGCGGTGACCAACTGCTGCCGCAGGCCTCAGATCAAGCACTGTCGCTTTTGACGATCCCCCTGACGCGACACGTCTCGAGGCGGACCGGGCAACGTCCCGGCCGAGTCGGGGTGTCTCGTAAACGTGTCGCACGAGTAGTGCAAGGCCCGACTCAATGCGACAGACGCCTCTCATTTCCTTGGCCGTGAGAGATCACCGTCAGTGTGGATCCCGTCCCACTCAGGCGCAGGTCACCGACTCTCAGATCCTCTGTCAGAACGCCAGGCAACTGGCGACTAAATGTTCAGCACGCCAAGCTAGCGGTAGAGCGATTGCGCCCATCGAGGCGATCGCCTCGTGCGTTCAGGCTGCTGGATGGCTTCCGACATGCTCGTCGATGGCCCTCTCTTCGCCCTCTCGTGACGGTCCCTTCTGATAACTATTGTCCTTAAAGATCAAGCGCCACCAGAGGGCGCTTCAGGTAAGGGAAGTGGGCAGCTCAGATGGTGGATGTGCGTCTCGCGATACCGCCGGAAATTGCGGCAGGTATCGCGGCCGGGCAACTGGTCCGCAACGGCAGTGTTGTCCGCACCTTGGCTGGACAATTCTTCGCGTTCCTCGATGAAGTCGACGGTCCAACAAGCTCACCCGCTGCGGCCGAAGCTGTCGCAGCCGTGAAGAAGAGCTCGGCCGCGGGCTCCTCCGCTGCAGACCGCGCTCTCGCATTGTCAAGAGCCAACCCGGTCACAGCCGGCGGTGTGGGCATCGCCGCAGCCGTCACGGTCGGCGCGGTCGCCCTCGCCGGTCGGGAAGCGCGGAGGAGGAAGGCCGCCAGCGATGAGAGCATCCGGCGCTTCTGGTCCGCACTGCAGCATTACGTCGTTCAGACGGGAGATGGGTCCGTCACGGGCGTCGTGATCGACGATCTCCAGGCCGCGTGGTCCGCAGTCCAATCCCTGCCAGGCAAGCGCCTGCGCGAGGTGATTACGAACCCGAACCTACTGATGTTGATGCAGCCGATTGCCGACTACACCAGGGACCTCGCCGCAGCGAATGACACCGAACTCCCCATCGATTTCTCCAGGAACCCCCAAGTCGTAGATCTCCAGAAGTATCTCGAACAGCAGAGGCAGATTCTGGACGGTCTAGCCTCGACGTTTCATCGGGCGGTTGAGCGGTGTGAAGGCGTCGTCAACTCGTGATTCTGCCCGATTTTCGGGATGCGGGCGTGCTTGTTCGGCCGGTGTCGCTCGGGTGGGCGCCGGGGTTCCACGTTCCCGCTGAGTACTACGTCTGTCGAGGGCCGTCAGGGATGTTGCCGGTGCGCTAGCCGGGGGCTTCGAGTCGGGCGAGCCCGCGCGTGATCAGGTGGCCCCAGGGTGCGGTTTCATCCAGGTGGAGGCGGGTTTTTCGGGCGTGGCGGGCCAGACTCGCGGCCACGGAGAGAAGGCGAAGTCGTAGGCGTTTGGGTTCCCACGTCGCACCTGGGGTGCCGTCGAGGGCGACGAGCTGGGGCCAGGCCAGGAGAAGCTGCGCGAGCTGGGCGATGAGGATCCAGATCCGGTTCTGGGCGGTGGTCTGCAGAGGCAGGGTGGCCAGGCCGGTGTCTTTGGCGGTGCGGATGCGGTCCTCGCAGCGGGCTCGCTGGCGGTGCCGGAGCTCAAGGTTCTGGATGTGGCCGCGGCGGGTGTTGGTGGCAAACGCTGTCAGGCGGCGTCCGGACGCGTCGGTGAATCGCAGTTGAGCGCCAGGATGGGGGCGTTCTGCTCGGACGATCAGCCGCATTCCGGCTGGCCAGCGACCCAGGTCAGCTACACCGGTGAGTTCGACGACCTCGGCGCCCTCGCGGATTCCGCCCTCTGAGGTCAGGGCGGACTGCCACGCTGCGGCGGGGATCTGGTCGACCAGTGAGGCCAGGGCCGGGGTGAGGGCGAAACCGATGGAGTACTGCACACGTTTGCGGTGCAGGTGCTCGAGGAACCCGTGCGATGCGCCGGCTCCGTCGGTGCGTACCAGGACTTGTTTTCCGGGCCGGGAGACGTTGATGCCCGGGATAGATCTCAGGGCATTGGCCAGGACTTTCTTGTGGTCGGCGGCGGTATTCGCGCCGGCGTTGCCCGGTCGTAGCAGTGCAGCCAGTGGTTCTCCGCCCCCGCCGGGCCCGTGGTCACAGAACGCCAGCAGCGGGTGGTGACCGTAGCCCTTCTTATAGGTCGGGGCAGCGTGCTCCTTGTCCGAGTGCGCGGTGATCAAGGTGGCGTCGATGTCGACGATGACCGGGTTCTTCGCGCTCGGCGCCTGCAACGACGGCCGGTGCTCTGCCCGGTTCCACACGTGCTCACGGGCTCGATATATGGCCTGGTAGACGGCTGATTCGACTCGGTCGACATCGCCTGCGAGAGTGGCCAGCAGACGGGAGATCGTGGCGTGCGAGGGCACGCGGCCGACGATGGTTTCGGCTCCGGCGAGTTCGCGGACATCGACCAGATGGTCCCCGCCAACGGCGACCGCCAGCGCTAACTGCGTCAGCATGTGGCCGGGGTCGAACACCGCGGTCGGGGCCCGCCACGGCGCCAACGCCTGCGATAGGCCTTCGACCAGGCCAGATGTCTCGGCGACTCGAGCGGGAAGCACAACTCCGGCGTAGGAGACGACGCCAGTCCCGGCGTGGTCAACCTCCAGGCGGATGGGCGAGAGGGTAGAGTTCTTCACCAGAAAGGTGCTCCTTGACTGGATACTTTGCGAGCTTCAACAACCCGCATTATTCCAGTTCAGAGCACCTTTCTTTATGCCCGACACGCACTACCTCACCCGCGCCCGTGAAATCTTTAGGTTAGAGGCAGCGTAGGCGACCTGGCCAACCTGCCCTTCAAATGCCGCCGCCGAGGCGGTGTTGATGATGACTCCTCGCTGCCCGTCCTCGTCGACCGGGTCTGCTTGCCGCATTCGATCGGCGGCCAACCGCATCACGTTGAATGTCCCGACGAGGTTGATATCAAGGATGCGCCTGTACAGCTCAAGGTCGTGCGGGCCGTCCTTTCCGAGGATCCGTCCGACCCAGCCCACGCCCGCACAGTTGACCGCCGCGCGAATGGGCGCCGAGGCGGTGCTGAGCGCTGCAGTGACCTCGGACTCCGAAGTCACATCGGCTTCGGCGAGGCGAACACCCCTGACGGCGTCCGCCTTGTCGATCGATTCGGGGAGGTCGATGCCAATCACTTCTGAGCCGGCTTCTGCGAATTTTCGGGCGGTCGCGGCTCCGAGCCCCGATGCGGCACCGGTCACCACCACCGAGCCAGTTGAAACGTCCACTTGATTTCCCTTATCTTTTGGTCTGGCAGGATCCGCCGGTCGCACGTAGAAGGTCAGAGCGAGCGGGCGATGAGTTCCTTCATAATTTCGTTGGTTCCGCCGTAGATCTTTTGGACGCGGGCCGCCGCGTACATTTGGGCAATCGGGTACTCCATCATGTAGCCGTACCCGCCGAACAACTGGAGACAGCGGTCGACGATTTCGCACTGCTTCTCGGAACCCCAGAGTTTGATGATTGACCCCACCGACGCGTCGAGAGTGCCTTCAATGCAGCGTTTGATTCCGTAGTCGACCAGCGCTCGCCCGGCGAGCACGTCGGCTTTGCATTCTGCGAGCTCGAACTTGGTGTTTTGGAAGTTCAGGATCGGCTCGCCGAATGCCTGACGCTCCTTGACGTAGGCGATCGTTTCCAGCACCGCGGCTTCGGCCATCGCTAGGCCGCTGATGCCGATGAGAAGCCGCTCGCGGGGCAGCTGGTCCATCAGCTGGCCGAAGCCCTTCCCTTCTTCTCCGCCCAGCAGGTTCTCCACCGGTACACGCATGTCGGTGAAGGAGAGTTCTCGGGTGTCCTGCCCATGCTGGCCGATTTTCGCTAGGACCCGACCGCGCTGAAAGCCCGGCAGATCCTTGGTTTCCGCCACGATCAGGCTGATGCCCTTGCCCCGGGCCGCGGGGTTGGTCTTCGCCACGATGATCACTAGGTCGCAGTGGGTGCCGTTGGAGATGAAGGTTTTGTTGCCGTTGATGACGTAGTGATTGTCATCGCGGATCGCAGTGGTCCGGATGGCCTGCAGGTCCGATCCCGTCCCCGGCTCGGTCATCGCGATGGCCACCACCAGATCGCCGGACACCGTGCCCGGCAGCCACCGCTTTTTCTGTTCCTCGGTTCCGTAGGTCGATAGGTAGTGGACGCAGATCGACGAGTGGATTGAGTACCCGAAAGCGGTGTCTCCGGCTTTGGCCAGCTCGTGGAAGACGGCGGCTTCGTGCCCGAAGTCGCCTCCGGCTCCCCCGTACTGTTCTTCGACTTCGGGGGCCAGGAGCCCGGCGGCTCCGGTCTTGTTCCAGAAGTCGCGGTCGACGCAGTGCTGTTCGGCCCACTTCTCCTGGTACGGGGTGGCTTCGCGGGTGAAGAACTCTCGCGCGTGCTCGCGAATGAGTCTGTGGTTCTCGGTCTCCCACGAGGGGCGGTAGTCCGGGAAGAGTTCAGTCATGTTGAGGCACCTGTCTGTGAGAAGGCCGGCCGGCGCTTTTCCAGGAATGCCTGCTGACCTTCGTAACTGTCGGGGGAGAGAATCGCGACGTGGAAGTTTCGCTTCTCGTGTTCGAGTCCCTGTGCGAGCCCGGTGTCCAGTGCGGCTAGGGCCGCGTTCTTGGCAAGGGCGACCGCTGTAGGCGAATTTTCCGAGATCGCGTGGCCGATTTTGAGAGCGACCTCAAGGGCTTGATCCTCGGCGCACAGGGTCGAGGCCAGGCCCATCTTGCGAGCATCGTCGGCAGTGATCGGGGCCCCGGTGAGCAGCATCTGCATGGCTGCGGCCTTGCCCACCGAGCGGATCAGGTTCTGCGTTCCGCCGGCGCCGGGGATCACACCGAGTTTGACCTCGGGTAGTCCAAACTTCGCGGACTCGGCCGCGACGACGATGTCGCATGCCAGCGCCAGCTCGCACCCACCGCCAAGCGCGTTTCCCTCGACGGCCGCTATTACCGGCTTGGGGAAGCTGGACAGCTCATCCCAGAAGAGTTGCCCGCAGCTTGACCGATCGCCGACGAGGGGTGCCGTCCGGAAGTTGTCGAAGGCACTGATGTCGGCCCCCGCGCAGAAGTTGCCACCCTGGCCGGTGACGACGACCGCGCGTACGAACTCCTGCTGGGCGGCCTGCGCAAGGGCGAGTCGAAGATCCTCCATGAGTTCGGCGCTCAGGGCGTTCTTCGCACGAGGCCTGGTCAGGGTCAACACCAGAACCGCATCGACCTGTGATCGCTCGACCAATGACTGCGTGGGCACACGCTCACACCCTCTCGATGATCGTGGTGTTTGCGGTGCCCGTCGCTTCGCAGATGGTCTGCAGGCCAAAGCGTGTATCGGTGCGCTCGAGTTCATTGAGTAGATCGGTCAGCATGCGCGCTCCCGTCGAGCCGAGGGGGTGCCCGAGGGCTACCGATCCCCCATTGACGTTCAGTTTGTCGGCGCTGACGCCGAACTCCTGCTGGAACATCAGCGGGACGCCGGCGAACGCCTCATTCACCTCGAACAGGTCGATGTCCTCGATCCCGAGCCCGGAGCTCGCGAGAGCCTTGCGGGTGGATTCGAGGATCGCAGTGAACTGGATGATCGGGTCGGACGCCGCCACCGACAACGCACGGAACCGTGCACGGGGAACGAGACCGTGGCGCTCTGCGAACTCCCGGTCTGCGATGAGCAAGGCTGCCGCTCCGTCGCTGAGCTGCGACGAGTTAGCTGCGGTCGTCTTGCCGCCCTCGGAGAACGCGGGCCGGAGGGAGGCCATCTTCTCGCGATCCGGGTGCGCGCGAATCCCCTCATCAGCGGTGACAGTTTCAGAGGACGGGTCCTCGGGATCCTCGGTCAGAGGCACCATCTGGGCACTGAATCGCCCCGCTGCCGTGGCCGCCGCCGCACGAAGGTGACTACGCTCGCTGAATGCGTCGAGATCCTCACGGGAGATGTCGAACTTGTCGTTCATCAGATCGGAGGACGGGCCTTGGGGGATCAACCCGTTGTTGTAGCGCGCGAGTTCGCGCGGGCTGTAGTGCGGACCAAGCGGTGCTCCCGGTTGAAACGCCGCAGTTAGCGGCACCTGCGACATCGACTCGACTCCGCAGGCGATCACAAGATTCTGCGAGCCCGCCATCACAGCTTGCGCGGCGAAGCTGACTGCCTGCTGACCGGATCCGCATTGACGGTCGATAGTGACCGCGGGAACCGATTCGGGCAGTCCGGCTGCCAGGACGGCGTGTCGGCCGAGGTTGGAGGACTGGATATCGTGCTGCAGGACGCAGCCGGTGATCACGTCGTCGATGAGCGACGGGTCCGACAGGCCTGACCTGTCGACGAGCGTGGCCAACGTCTGGCCTAGCAGGTCCACGGGATGCCACTTACTAAGAGCCCCTCCTCGGCGCCCCACCGGCGTTCGTACTGCGCCGACGATGACTGCTTCGCGTTCGTTCATGATTTCTGCTCCTTGGGATGGGTCAGGTGTGGATGAGGAAGGACGGTCAGTGGTGCGGGACGGGTGTTGCGGAGACCTCTGCAATCGGGACATCGAGCTGATCGGCGATAGCCAGCCATTCCCCCACCGGTCGCTGGATGAAAAGCCCCGCGAGGCTCTCCCGAACGGCCTCGGTGCCAAACTCGGCGCTGAAAGCTGCCCAGAAGTGGGGTTCGATCATTGCGATCGCCACGTGCCCGTCACTGGTGGCGTAGATGCCGTAACGCGGATCGGCCCCGCCGAGCGGGCAACCGGGTCCGGTGAGACCGTGGAGGGTTGGAGCAGCGGCGCGTTTAGCTGCGTTGTCCAGGACAACTCGGTGGCGTCTTCCGGGGCGCCCCTTGGACACCTCCAGCACGCCGATCAGAACCGCGGAGACTGTTTCTTCCCCGCCAAGCACGTCGACCACAGGTACGCGCGGCACCATTGTCGGCTCGAGGGTGCCGTACGCGGCTTGGTAGGTGAGATCGTGGCCTGCGCGTTCCGAGTTGGCACCGTCGTAGCCGATGATCTCGATGTGCGTCAACGTCGGATGGCGCTCGACGGCGTTGTCCAGGCCGAGGCGGCAGAGCGCCGCTGGGCGCATTGCCGTGATGAACACATCGGACGAAGCCAGTAGGTCCTCGAGGTCCTGTCTGCCGTCGTCGTTCTTGAGATCGACGGTCCGGATGTCCTGTCCCACGCTCAGCTTGCGGTAGAGCTCCGGGGCGACATAGTGCAGAGGATCGCCGGACGGCGGTTCGATCTTGATCGTCGTCGCGCCCATCGCGGTCAGCCGTTCAGCAGCGTAGGGGCCGGGCAGGTTCACCGCGAGCGAGACGATCACTACGCCGTCAAGTGGGCCGCTCATCTCGACTCCTTCGTTTGACTCTGCACTTTCATCGTACATATGGACTGTAAACTATCCATTCGTACAGCCTCTTGTCTAGGTGCATGGTCACCTAGACTCGGTGGACACATTGACAGTGATTGGGGACCGCTATGACGACCAGGAGCGCCGATCGGGCGGTCGATGACCGGGATCTCACCGCAAAGGCGCGAATTCGCAACGCCGCGCTGGACCTCTTCGCCGAGAATGGACCGGATGCGGTGTCATTGCGGTCCGTCGGGGCTGCGGCAGGCGTGGCACATGGTTTGGTGGTGCACCACTACCAAACCAAGAACGGCTTGCAGGAGGCGGTCGAGCAGTACATCATCGATCGCTTCGCCCACGCGCTTGGTGAAGTGCCTGCGAATCTGACCGCCGCGGAGGTGGCTCGGCTTCGGGACGCGCAGGTCAACGAGATGCTCCGCGCGCAGCCGGCCATTGTCGACTACATGCGCCGGGCGCTTCTCACCCCGGCTTCGAACAGCAGCTTCGCGGATAGGCTCATTGAGCTGACAGTCCCCAGGGTCCGAGAGCTTCGCGCAGCGAGCGTCGCGAGTGTCGCGAAACCGGAATGTGTGCAAGTCACCGAGCTTCTCGTCCGATACCTGGGAACCCTGTTCCTCAACCCCATGGTGGACAAGTTCTGGGGCTCGCTCGAGCGCATGGAGCTGGACGTCCCTGCGGGTAGTTCCGAGATCGATAAGCCGATCATCGATGTCCGCATCCGCCGAGCCGCAAACGGGGCGCCGTCCACCTGACGACGCCCCGTCGCCGCCTCAGTTGCTATCGAACTGTGCCCGGATGCGCTTCTTGTCCAGCTTGCCGACGCTCGTGCGCGGCAGACTGGCTACGAAGTGGATTTCATCGGGGAACTGCCACTCGGCGAACTTTCCCTGCAGTTCCTCCAGGAGATCTTCCGCTGTCGCAGTGGAGCCCGGGCGCAGGACGACCAGCGCCGCCGGCCGTTCCTGCCACTTCGGGTCGTCAACGGCGACGACGGCCGCCTCCACCACATCGGGGTGAGCCGTGAGGGCGTTTTCCATGTCGATCGAAGAGATCCACTCCCCGCCACTCTTGATCACGTCCTTGAGCCGATCGGTCAGCTTGAGGTAGCCGTTCGGCAGCATCTTGCCGATGTCTCCGGTGCGCCAGTACCCATCGGTGAAGTTGCCTGCGGCCACCGCATCGTCCATCCCGAAGTATCCCGTGGCGATCCCGGGACCTCGTACCCAGATCTCCCCGACCGAGGTGCCGTCATGCGGGAGGTCGTTACCCGCTTCGTCCACAATGCGGATGTCCAGACCCGGAAGTGGCAGACCCTGGCACCGCTTGAGGTCCCACTGCTCGTCTTCCGACAGGGTGCAAGATAGCGAGTGCTTGAGCCGATTGACAGAGATCAACGCGGTCGTTTCGGTGGCGCCATAGCCGTGGATGACCTCTGCACCGCATTCCTCATACAGACCGCGCATCAGCGACAGGGGGGGTTCGGTTGCACCAGACAACATGCGAACCGAACTAAAGTCCGGCTTCTCGTCGCGGCCACGGATCAGATCAAGCATCGGCTGGTAGATGGCAGGGGCGCCGTTAGCGACCGTGACCTGCTCTTCGGTCATCGCGTCGACAAGGATTGAGGTGTCAGCCGCCTGGTACCTGCCGGGAATCACTACTTTCGCGCCCACGTACACCGCCGCTTGCGGCAGCCCCCAACTCAGACCATGGAACATCGGGGTAATGATCATCGCGGTGTCACGGTTGGACATCCCCATCAGGTTTGCGAAGGTCAGCGCGTGAAGATACACGGATCGATGGGAGTAGAACACCCCCTTGGGACGGCCGGTGGTGCCGGTGGTGTAGCAGGCGCTGTATGTACTGGTCTCGTCGATCATCGGCCAGTCAAACATCAGCCGCGCATCCGCAAGTCGGTCTTCTAGAAAGATCGGAGATGGCAGCGTCGTATCGATGTCGATACCTGGTCGGTCGCTCATGACGACCCACTGACGCACGTTCGGTGAGAGGTCAACGATCGACTCAGCTACCGAAAGAAGCGACTCGTCCACCAGGACCACCGTGGCACCACTGTGGTCAACCACGTAGCCCAGGTCCGGGGGCGAAAGGCGCAGGTTCATCTGCAGCAGCGCGGCACCGGTGGCGGGAACGGACCAGTAGAGTTCGAAGTGACGTTTGCTGTTCCAATCGAGCACTCCCACGACGTCGCCTGGCGCCACTCCGATCTCCTGCAGGAAGGCGGCTTGAGCCTCGACCCGCTTCATACAGTCGTCGAAGGTGTAGCGGTCCCAGCCACCGTCCGCGGACCTGTACACAATCTCCTGCTCCCCGTGAGTGCGGACGGTATGACGGAAAAGCGTTGTGACGTTGAGCTGGAAGTCGTCCCCGCTGGTGGAGGCGTGGCCTCGCAAAACCTGTGAGCTCACAGTGGTCTCCTCTTCATTGACATCGATGTTCGCGACGAGATCTAGAACGGTCATTTCGGCAGCTCGATCCGGCTCGTCTCCTTCATGCTCACAATGCAGATCAGCGAGATCACTGCCAGGACCGCAAGGTAGATCCCCACCCAGGCGGTGAGGTCACCGTCAATCAGCCAGGTGACGAAGTACGGGGCAGTGCCGCCGAAAACGGCGACTGTCATCGCGTACGGGAACCCGATGCCGGCCGCCCTGATACGGGCGGGGAACAGCTCCACCATCACCGCCGCAGACGTCGCGGTCCAGCCAGCCAACAGCGTGAAGCCCAGAAGCTGCACCACCAGGAGTGAAACGAAACTATTGCCGACGAAGTTGAGCATCGGGATGACAGCGAGCGCGAACCCCCCAGCGAAGGCGATCAGCACCGGCTTACGCCCGAACCGATCCGAGATCGAACCCACTATCGGCTGGATCGCGATGAAGTACGCCAGCGCGATGGCACTAACGAGGTACCCCTGGGAGAGGTCGAACCCGGTGGTCAACTTGGCGTAGGTCGGCAGGAACGAGGTCCACACGTAGTAGATAGCGGCTGCCGCAAGATTGAGACCAACGATGGTCAAACACTCCCGAGGATGCGAGCGCAGGAAGTCGAACATGCGGGGACGCGCGGCCGCCGAGGGCTCGTCGGAAATCGGCTCCTGCTCAAGGACGTGCGTCTCGTGCGCGTATTTGCGGATCAGGAATCCCACGACGCTTGCGAAGCCGCCGAAGATGAAGACCAGGCGCCACGCCCAGTCGCGCATGGCGTCCTCCCCGAGGCCGAACAACAGCGCGGAAATAACGCCGATGGCCAGCAGATTGCCCAGCAACGCCCCGACGTAGAGGAAGCTCGAGAAGAATCCACGCTTTCCGCTTGGCGCAGACTCGACCATGAACGTGGCTGCGGCGGTGTATTCACCGCCGGTGGACAAGCCCTGCAGCAGCCGCGCGAGCACCAACAGGACCGGCGCAAGCACTCCGATCGACTCGTAGGTCGGCGCGAGACCAATAACCAGACTGCCGATACCCATGAGCACGATCGTCAGAGACAGGGCCCGTTTGCGACCGTGCAGGTCGGCCAGATAGCCAATGAACAGCCCGCCGATCGGCCGCATGAAGAAACCCACGGCGAAAACGCCCAGTGTGGCGAGAAGAGGAACGAGGGAGTTCTCCGAGGTGCTCGGGAAGAAGTGGGCCGAGAAGAACACTGCCGCCATTGAGTAGACGGCCCAGTCGTACCACTCGACGACGTTTCCGACCGCAGCGGCGATCAGCTGACGGCGGCTACTGAACGGCTTCTGCACCGCGGGTTGCTCTCCGGAAGCGGTGGACACAGCCTCAGAGCGGGCGGCAGTTGTTGGGGGTTCCATGCTTGCCTTTCCTCCCGCGTGGACACGGGCAGTTTCAGAAGATAAACGGAGCTCCATGTGTGGCGCACGCCACTCTGTCCGAACGTAGCGGAAACTATCCACTTGGACAAGATGCAGGTTTGGCCAGTGTCACTCCGCGCATACCTGCGCCAACACGTCCCGCTATACTCTAGGATCACTTACTGTCCATATGGACAGTGTTGACCGTATGCGCTTGCCGCAGCCCCCCATAAGGAGCAAGGAATGTCCCAGTCCGCCCCGTCGGCCGACTCCTACCCCTCGTACCGGCGGCTGAAGCTAGCAGTGAGTGGCGCAGTTGCGACGGTGACCCTGAGCAATCCGGAACACCGCAATGCCGTGGACGGCGTGATGCACGAGGAGATTGTGGATGTCTTCCGGCGCCTGCACTCAGATGGGTCGGTTCGCGTGGTCGTTGTCACCGGCAACCCGGCGGGGCGGACGTTCTCAGCCGGCGGCTACCACCCGTGGGTCGCCGACAAGGCCGGCACGGGTGAAGGTTTCGAAGAGATCCTTCGTGTCGGGATCGACCTGGTGCGCTCGATCATCTCCATCAGACAGCCGATTATCGGCATGATCAACGGCCCAGCGGTCGGTTTGGGCGCCACGATCGCCCTACTCAGCGACATCAGCTACATCGACGAAGCGACCTTCATCTCGGATCCGCACGTCGGCGTAGGAGTGGTGGCCGGCGACGGCGGGGCCGCTATGTGGCCACTGCTGATCGGGCCGAGCCGCGCCAAGGAATTCTTGATGACTGGCGACCGGATCGACGGTGCTCGGGCTGCGGAGATGGGGCTAATTAACCACGCCGTGCCCGCCAGAGAGCTCGAGGCAAGCGTCACCGCTATGGCAGAGCGACTTGCGACCGGTCCACGGCTTGCGATCGAGTTCACCAAGGCGTCTGTGAACTTGCTCGTCCGACAGACGATAGAGAGCGTACTCACCGCATCAATTGCCTTGGAGGGGCTGACGTTCCACACCCGGGACCACCGCGAAGCAGTACGGGCGTTCGCCGCTAAAGAGGCCCCTCACTACGACGCCTGACTTCCCCACACAAGCTGCAAGACCAATACCGACACACTGGGAGCGACAACTGATGGTGGCAGAACCCGACTTCGACCTGTACCGCCCGGCGGAAGAGCACGAGGAGCTCCGCGCCGCGATCCGCGCGCTGTCGGAGAAGGAGATCGAGCCCCACGCCGCGGACGTCGACGAGAACGAGCGGTTCCCGCAGGAGGCCCTCGACGCGCTCAACGCGTCGGGCTTCAACGCGGTCCACATCCCCGAGCAGTACGAGGGCCAGGGCGCGGATTCGGTCGCGGCCTGCATCGTGATCGAGGAGGTCGCCCGCGTCGACGCCTCGTCCTCGCTGATCCCGGCGGTCAACAAGCTCGGCACGATGGGCCTGATCCTGGCCGGTGGCGAGGAGCTCAAGCAGAAGGTGCTGCCCGAGATCGCCGCGGGCAAGATGGCCTCCTACGCCCTGTCCGAGCGGGAAGCCGGGTCGGACGCCGCGGCCATGCGCACGCGCGCCCGTCAGGACGGTGACGACTGGGTGCTCAACGGCAGCAAGGCGTGGATCACCAACGGCGGGGAGTCCACCTGGTACACCGTCATGGCCGTCACCGACCCCGAGAAGGGCGCCGGCGGGATCTCCGCCTTCATGGTCCACGCCGACGACGAGGGCTTCGGCGTCTCCAAGACCGAGAAGAAGCTCGGCATCAAGGGCTCTCCCACCGCGGAGCTCTACTTCGAGGACGTGCGCATCCCCGGAGACCGGATCATCGGCGAGCCGGGCACGGGCTTCAAGACCGCGCTGCAGACCCTGGACCACACCCGTCCGACGATCGGCGCCCAGGCGGTGGGGATCGCGCAGGGCGCGCTGGACGCGGCGATCGAGTACACCAAGGAGCGCAAGCAGTTCGGCCGCGCGATCTCGGACTTCCAGAACACCCAGTTCATGCTGGCCGACATGGCCATGAAGGTGCAGGCGGCCCGTCTGATGGTCTACACGGCCGCCGCGAACGCCGAGCGCGGGGCGGCCGGCGGAGAGAAGCTGGGCTTCATGGCGGCCGCCTCCAAGACCTTCGCCTCCGATGTGGCGATGGAGGTCACCACCAACGCCGTGCAGCTGTTCGGCGGCGCCGGCTACACGCGTGACTTCCCGGTCGAACGCATGATGCGCGACGCCAAGATCACCCAGATCTACGAGGGCACCAACCAGGTGTGCCGCATGGTCATGGCGCGCCAGATCCTCGGCTGAGCTGACCCCAAGGCCATAGCCTCAACAGAAAGGAGGGTCAACGATGACGCAGACTAGAATACCGTTAACGCGGTCCATTGTGACAATGTCAATGACGTTGGCGGCCACCACAGTAGTCCTACTTAACGCCTGCTCCGCGACTGACACCTCCAATAGTAGCGTCGCATCTTCCCTGAATTCAGGGAAAGCTCTCCAGCCGCTCGATCAAGGTGGACTGAGATCCAGGCTTGCAAGGCGATACCGATAACCAGACTTTATGTAAAGCTCTGTCTTAAAATTGCTATCTAACGAGCTGGGTTTCCCCTTGGGGCATCTTGATGGTGACCTTCTTGCCGGACTCGGTGCGTCCGGTTACTTCCACCGTTCCGGATGGCCTGACGACACTCTTAGTGACCGTCACCCACAACTGCATCTCGTACGAGTAGACCTCGTTGTGGTCACCGAACCCGTTCACGATCCATTTCCGCTGTGACAATTTTTCTCCTGTCTATTTTCCGTCGCTATCGCTTTGTGCTTGAGTCCGTTCGGGCTCCTTCAGGCCGGACCATGAAACGTAGTCGGCCCAGGCCAGGTCGTACGTCGTGTGATCTATTTGTCGCGCTGCGCGAATTGGCGCGGGCGGATGCTCGAAAACGGCCAACCTAAGGAATCTCACACCTCATATTCGGAGCCGCCTGCACGTTGGATCATCCGCCATTCCCCAATTCCGCACGTGCCGCAACACGGCGGCACTCTTGCCGCCCACCTATGAAGGTCAGCGGGGGCCAGGCTGGCGAAACGCGACCTGGCTATGGAGCTTCTAGCCCCCGCAGGAGCAGGTCGAGCACCGCTAGTAGCTCGGCCGCCAAGTCGAAGGGTGGTTCGACACGCAGCCAGCGGACGAGCGTTGCGGTGTAGGACGTGGAGATGAGCAGTGCGGCCCGGTCGGGATCGACCTCCGGGGAGAGCTTTCCGGAGTCAAGTGCATGGCGAAAGAACTCGCGGAGGTCGCGGGCCATAGGCGGGTCGTCGAACAGGTTCATAGCCTGGCTCGCGGCACCCATCAGGGAGACAGTCTCGGCACGTGAGTTCGTGCTGACTTGCGCCATCGCGCGCATGTAGCCCTGCAGGTAGGTGCGCACGGATGGGTCAGCGACCTCGCTCTGACGAAGAGCCGCCACAGCCTCTGACCTGCGGCGTTCGCCCCACTCCTCAAGGAACGCAAGTTTGTACTGGAAGTAGTTGAACACCGAACCCCGTGAAACGTCCGCGCGCTCAGCGATGTCCTCCATGGACGTGGCCTCGTAGCCACGTTCGGTGAACAGCTCAATCGCGGCGAGGTAGACGGTCTCGCGCCGTCGCAGCCGGCGAGCGACCCCTGGGCTGACCTCGGGCTCTTCGGCCTCGATCTGCTCTTTCGTCGTTCCCGCTCGTTTCGTCACGACTTTCATTCTCCCGAACTCTTGACTCCGCCGCGCCTGTGACCTAAGTTACATCCTCAATTGGATCCGGGTATAAGTTTACACCTGAGTGCAGGGAGTCACGGGATGCGTCTAGTCACCTTTGAGCAGGACGTTGCGCGGTTCGGGATATGGCATGAGGAGCTAATCGTCGACCCCACGGTGGTGCTGCGGGCCGCTGCGGTGCGCAGTAGTGGGGAAACGGCCGCCATGCACGTGCCCCGGGCGCCGACGGAGATGGTCGAGTTCTTCACCTCCGGCGCGGATGGTCGCGCGTTGGCTCAGCAGGCGGTGGAGATCGCTGTGGCGGGAGAGGTTTCTGGGGATCGGCTCGATGGGGTCTATGACTTCGATGCCGTTCGACTGCTTGCCCCGGTGCCCCGACCTCGCCGTATCCGCGACTACCTCACCTACACCGACCACGCGACTGGGTCCGGACTCGACGTTCCCCCAGCGTTTGAGGCGATGCCGATCTGCTACAAGTGCAATGTCGAGTCGGTGATCGGCCCTGAACAGCCGCTGTTGTGGCCCTCGTACACCGATCAGCTCGATTTTGAGCTTGAGCTGGGTTTCTTCACCTCTGCTGGAGGTCGTGACCTCTCCCCTGCACAGGCCACCGACCGGATCGCCGGGGTGACGATCTTCAATGACGTCAGCGCTCGCGACATTCAGATGTTCGAGATGGGCCTGTCCGTGGGGCCGTCGAAGGGCAAGGACTTCTGCACCGCCATGGGGCCGTGCGTCCTGACCCTCGACGAGGTCGACGAGTGGGCAGTCGAGATGACCGCCACAGTCAACGGCGAAGTGTGGGCGTCAGGAACCACGGCGCGACGCCAGTTCTCGTTCGCCGAGGTCCTGGCCTGGGCGAGCCTGGACGAGGACGTCTACCCGGGCGAGTTCTTCGCCGTGGGAACCATCGGCGGCGGATGCGGCTACGAACTCGACCGTTGGATACAAGCCGGCGACGTCGTAGAGCTTTCGGCCACCGGTGTCGGCACCCTGCGCAACCCGGTGGGAGCAAAGCAGATCCCACCTGTCGGTGCCGGACTAGCCAGCTATCGCGGCGCCCCGGAGGTGCATGTCCACCATGGCTGACACCGTCGCCGGGCTGCTGCGCCAACACGCCACCGATCCCGAGAAGATATTCGCCGTCCTGTCAGACGGAACCACGATCACCTACACCCAGCAGTCCGACCGCAGCCTGGCAGCGGCAGCCGGGCTCCACGCTCGCCACGTCATGGCCGGAGACCGGGTACTGGTCCGGTTGGCCAACGGCCGGGAGTTCTTCGACATCTGGTTCGCGACCGCGCTGGTCGGGGCCGTAATGGTGCCGGTCAATCCGGACTCCACCGACGAGGAACTGGCCCACCTGCGCCGCGACTGCGACCCAGCAGCGGAGATCGCCGAGCCGGCAGAAGTAGACACCCTGCGCCAGCAGGGCGCACGCTGCTCGTTCAAACCGGACCACTCGGCACAAGACCCGGACCGTCTCGCCGCGATCCTCTACACCTCAGGGACCACGAGCCTGCCCAAAGGCGTGATGATCACCGAACGCAACTACCTCACCGTCGGCGCCGCGGTAGCAGATCACCTGGCCATGACCGCCGACGACCGATGGCTCATCTGCCTGCCGCTGTTCCACGCCAACGCCCAGTTCTACTGCGCCATGTCGGCGTTGACCCAGGGAGCCTCCATCGCCGTGACCCCACGGTTCTCCGCCAGCCGCTGGGGCCAACAAGTGCAGGCAACCGGGGCAACGCTCGGCAGCCTGTTCGCAGCCCCGGTACGCATGATCCTTGCCAACCCCGCCACCCATGACCAGACCGCCCCCAATCTGCGGTGTGTGATGTTCGCGCAGAACCTCAGCGAACGCGAGGTAACCGAATTCGAAACACGATTCGACACCACCTTGTTGCAGATCTACGGCATGACCGAAACCGTTCTCCCACCCACGATGAACCCCCTCCAGGGCGGAAGACACCACTCCATCGGCCGGGCTCTGCCCGGCGTCCGCATCGACCTGCTCGACGAGTCCGGGCAGATCTCCACCGACGACACCGGAGAGATGCGCATTAGCGGCACACCCGGACACACCCTCGCCGCCGGCTACTGGCGTAACCCCGCCGCCACGGCGGAAGCGTTCTCCGCCAACGGCCTGCGAACCGGAGACGTCGCCCATCGCGACCCAGACGGCTTCTACTACTTCGTCGACCGCACCAAAGACATGATCAAACGCGGAGGGGAGAACGTCGCCGCGAGCGAGATCGAGGCCGTGGCCCTCCACCACCCCGCAGTCTCCCAATGCGCCGCAGTAGCCATCCCTGACTCGATGCTCGACGAGGCGATCGCACTGGTGGTAGTCCCCGAACCCGGCACCAACCCGGCCGCCAGCGAACTTCTGGACTGGTGCCAGGAGCGACTGAGCAGATTCAAAGTCCCCTCCGTCGTCACTTTCGTCGACGCCCTGCCCCGCACCAGCGTCGGAAAAGTCCGCAAATCCGAACTCAAAACCCTGTTCACCACAGGCGAGCCCACCCCCCGCACATAGGAAGAGTCCTGCCATGACCCACGCACGCCCCCCACTGACGCCAGAAGTCCCCCTCAAGAAAGTCGGCGCCACCGTCCTGATCGGCACCACCATCGAGTGGTACGACTTCCTTCTGTTCAGCTCGGCGGCCGCCCTGATCTTCGGCCCCGTGTTCTTCCCCTCAAGCAACCCCACCACCGGCCTGCTGCTCTCGCTCGCCACCTTCGCGGTCGGCTACGTAGCCCGCCCCATCGGATCACTGGTCTTTGGCCACTTCGGCGACCGAGCCGGCCGCAAACAGATGCTCGTCCTCTCGCTCACCTTGATGGGAGTCGCGACCTTCGCCATGGGACTGATCCCGTCCTACGAATCGATCGGCATCGCCGCGCCCATCCTGCTCGTGGCGCTGCGCATCGTCCAGGGCATCGGGGTCGGCGGCGAATGGGGTGGCACCATGCTCACCGCCCTCGAGTACGCACCGCCGGAAAAGCGCGGACTGTACGGCGCACTGCCGCAGTTCGGCCTGCCCGCCGGACTGGCCCTGTCCAGCCTGTCCATGATCGCCGTCACCGCGCTACCCGACGACATTATGTACACGTGGGGATGGCGCATCCCGTTCCTACTCAGCGGGGTGCTCGTCCTGATCGGGCTCTACATGCGCGTCTCCCTGGAAGAGACCCCGGTCTTCAAGCAGATGCAGCTAAGCAACGACAAGGTCAAGGTCCCGCTCGTCGAGGTTTTCAAGACACACCCCAAGGAACTGCTCTTCACCACCCTGTTCGGCATGGGCACCGCCGCGTTCTTCTACACCTTCCTCACCTACTCGGTGGCCTACGCACGCCAAGGCCAATACGTGTCGAGCTCGACCGTGCAGATCGGCATCTTCGCCGCCGCGGTGGCCATGATGATCGGCATCCCCTACTTCGGAATCCTCGGCCAGCGCATCAACCGCAACACCCTGCTCCTGATCAGCATGCTGCTGTTCACAGTCTGGATCTTCGTCATCTTCGGCACCATCATGACCGGCAACAGCACCCTCGTTGTCCTCGTCTTCGGTCTCAGCGGAGCACTGTGGGCCCTCCAGTACGGACCCTCCGGGACCTACCTCGCCGAACGTTTCCCCGCCCGCGTCCGGTTCACCGCCACCGCCATCCCGTTCCACTTCGGCACCATGCTCGGCGGCTCCATCGCACCCCTCGTCGGGACCGCGCTGGTCGCCCGAACCGGAACAGTGCTCTCCATCGAGATCTACGTCGCCGCCTTCACCCTGGTCGGTGCCGCCGCCCTGCTCGCCCTGCGCAAGTCCCGCACCTACGACGACACCGAGTACCACCCAGGCGCAGCAACCGATCCCCTCACCCGGTCCACCACCGGCGCCTAACCCCACGCACGCACCCCAAACGGGCACACAATCAAGGAGCTAGACAATGGACAGAATCGCGCTCATCGGCGCCGGGTCCTTGGGCACCATCGCCGGCGCCCTCATCGCCGAACAAAGCCGAGACATCGAACTCATCGACACAAACCAGCCACACGTCGAGGCGATGAACACACACGGCGTACGAATCACCGGCGCACTCGACCGAACAATCCCGGTAGTCGCCAAACTCCCCGAGCAGCTGGACGGCACCTACGACCTGGTCATACTGCTCACCAAACAAACAGCCATCGAAGCCGCACTTGACCGCGTCACACCGCACCTCACCAGCGACAGTGTGGTCTGCGCGCTGCAGAACGGAACCCCCGAAGACAAGGTCGCCTCCCTCGTCGGAGCCGACCGCACCATCGTGGGCAACGTCCAGTACTCGGCCGTATGGGAAGAACCAGGCGTGTCTCGTCTGGCCACCACACTCGAAGAAACCCGCGCACACTCCTTCGACATCGGCGAGCTCGACGGCACAACAACCGACCGGCTGCTCCACATCGCCGACATCCTCTCCGCCGTCGGCGACTGCTGGATCTCCCACAACATCACCGGCATGAAGTGGTCCAAACTAGTCATCAACTCCACCTTCAGCGGCCTCTCTGCCGCCCTAGGGTGCCGCTTCGGGACCATCGCCAACGACCCCGACCTAATGAAGATCGCCCTGAACGTCGCCGACGAAACCATCCGCACCGGCTGGGCCCACGGCCTGACCATCGACGACATCGACAACCACCCCATCGAATCCTTCACCACCGACGGCTGGACAGAAGAACAGCGCACCGCATTCTTCGTCGACAAAATCTCGAAACACTCCCACGCCGAAGCGAGCATGCTGCAAGACCTGCGCAAACACATCCCCACAGAACGAGACTTCATCAACGGCCGCGTGATCGAGGTAGCCGAACACCACAACCTCGACGCACCACTCAACCGCGAGCTGTACCGACTCATCAGCCAGGCAGAAGACACCAACACCCTGCCGAACTTCGAACACAGCAAACGCGCACTCCTCGACCTCTCCAAGTAACGCAGCGCCCCGGCATCGATGGACACATCGAAGCCGGGGCGCCAAAGCCCCGTAACCGCAAGACCCAACCCCTCATCCCCTGGCCCGCCAAACCCGCCGAGCCACAGCTGGACGCCGGCATCCAAACCCCACGCAGCACCCGCCCACCAATCCCACCCGCCAGCAGCCTTACCGCAGCAAGCACCACGCCCGTCTCTCAGCCCCACGCACCTGCCCATGGCAGATATCCCGACGTTATGTCAAGGAAAAGTCTGCCCTTGACTTACAACGTGCCTCTAGGTCGAGCGCATGAGGTTTGGCCCCCGACCGCGCGGGGGCCAAACCGAGTTCGCAAAACGCTGCGACTCGGAGATCACAGCTGTTCCTTCATCCAATCAGTCACGTCTTTCGGAACCCTCACTGAGGCCCATGATTGTCCTGTCACGGTTATCACTAAGACAGAATCATTCGCGTCGATATTGGCCTTGATCCCGTCGCGAAGTTGAGCAGCTGTGAGCGTCGTCTTCACCAGGAAGCTGCTCTTTAGGGGTTTCGCCCAGCTCTGGTGCGACTTCAGGTAGTCGATCACCGTCTTGTAGTCCTTATCATTCTTGTTGAGGTCGTAGTTGACCCAGTAAAGAGCCATGGCTCCTCCTAGAGCATGTGGGAATTGGCGGGCCTCAAAAACTCTTGGTGGACTGGTGGGGTCGGCGGTTAGGAGATCCGCCGACCCCACTAGTCACTTCTCGTTGCGCACGCCCTTGTGCTGGTTCGAACTTCCGTTGAGGATGCGTCCGGTTGTCGTGTCGCGCTTGTACCAAGTGCCGCCACGCTTGAACTCGGACCTACCTTTGACAGCACCGACTCTGTGCCCTCTTCCGGTGTTCTTCGCCATCTTCATCACCTCCATCCCAAAAGCCAGGTTCCGTTCCCCGGGGCTCTTGTCAGGTAGTCGAGATGGGGCCCGTTTTAGTTAGGGGTCACGGCCGACAGTCCTCGCATACGCCTTGAGCTATCAAGTGCGAGGGGTACATGACGAAGCACTGACTGCAGGTCACCATGCTTTCTGCCAGTCTTTGGCACCGGCATCTCTCGCAGCGAGGGCAGAACGGCTGGTCGCATTCAGGGCAGGGATAACCGCGTCGCTCGAAGGCCTGTCCACAGCACGATCCGCTCGCGACTGGGCGTGCGTCGAAGTCGCGATCGATCGGTGCATGGAATCGGTCGATCTCCCATATATCGGTCGTGCAGAACGTAGCGACAATTCGCTTCTCGCTGCCGATTGCGTCGACGTAGTACTCGGCCTTCCCGCCCCATTGGTTGTGCCAAGAGAGCCTGCGAGTGGTCGACTTGCCGGGGGCAAGGGTGAGCAGCGGATGGTTCCCGTCGACACACTGGCCCCGCCATGGCATCACCGTCGGCCACCCATCGTTCGGATCGGGTTTTACACTCGCGAACGTGACCGATCGGGTGTAGCGGTCAATGATCGCGATAGCACTCACCCCTGGAACATGTCTGTTCAGGGCGATGGCACAAACCGGCATGCTGGCTTGAGTGGCGTCGTATAACTCCCCGACATGGCGTGCGCGAACTGGCCCACCTCGGACGATTGTCGCGATCTCCGGAGCGGGCAGGAGAAGACTTTGGGCGATTCGGTCACACACTGTCTCAAGTAACTGGCCGGCGTTTTCTTGATCGGCCAGCCAGTCGTAGATCTCGGGAGTCTCGTCCACAAGCCAGTGCCCGAGCTCGTGCGCCAGTGTGAAATTTTCCCGCCGGCTCCACGGAGTTGGCGCATACAGCATCACCCCATCCTGAAGAAATGAGATTCCGTCACAGGCGCCACCATCTGCGCGCTTATTGGCCAGGTGGTCGACAGGAGTGACTATTAAGCCCAGATCGTCCGTCAGCACTCCGATTGGGTCGTTAACAAAGCGCGAACGCTCAGAGCTGGAGAGTCGAGTCAGGGCTGAATCTACAAGCCTATCGATGCTCATTCGAATCGACGATCACGACGAGATCGTTCTATTGATGAGACGAGCTCCTCGAGCGAAAGAAGAAGTTGCTCGGAGTCAGGAGTACTCCCACGATGAACGGTCGCGAGCATTCGGCTCTCGAGACTTGCGGCGGCCACTTCAGTCGATACCTCGGTGACCTCTGCCCACCTTGCAACGAGTTCGGCAAACCGTGCATCTGTACGCGCATTCGACAGATAACTCGGATGCGTGTCTTCAGTCCGCTCGGAAATCAGCTCGTGCACTGACGTTCCGATAATTCTCGCAATGGCCTGCACCACGGCAGGCGGAACCTCTATAGCGTTCCTGCTTTCCCACCTAAAGACATCACCCGGAGTATAATTCCACCCAGATTGCCGTAGTTTAGTGACCACATCGCTCGTCTTGAGCCCAGCACGTTTTCTGGCCCGTGTCAGCCTCTTGGCGTCGAGAACACACTCTGGGTCTGGAACTAGTCCCAACATTGCCGCCACCGGATCGTCCTTCAATGCAGGCGCAGCTTGCGCCGCCCCCCAGAGCGCGTCGGAAACTTCGGCGAGTTCTTCAAGCTCGTTCCGGACCGACGCATTCAGGTTTGCCTGACGCAGGATTTGATCGCGGTCGTGGGGGTTCTCGATCAGACGTTCAAGAATGTCGGCGCGCTCTTCAGAATTCATTGTCTCTTTCCTCCCTCCGGGCCATCTCTGCTCGAATTACTTCGAGTGCCTTCTTCTTGATCTGACTAATGCGGGGTGGACTCACACCAAGCTCGGCAGCCACCTCGTCCCTTGACCGTCCCACTGCGACGGTTTGCCACAGGACGTAGCGATCCCGCTCGTTCAGCACTGATAGGCACTCCCGAGCCAAAGTCGTTCTGTCGATGGCGTTTGCGACCTCGTCGTCAAGATAGACACTGCGGCAGCGGTCATCAGCTTCATCGAACTGCCCCCCGCCGTGACGTACCTCCGCAGAACCGAGCCGATCAAGAGCTTTTCGTTTCGTCACAGTGACCAGGAATGCCTGCCAGTTCTTAATTCCTCGTGGCTGCGAAGAAATGAGCGACTCGATCGCCTCGCTCACCACTTCCGTAGCCTCGGATTCTCTGCCTGCAGCCCGCAGAACTGACACAGCAACCCTGAACATCACCTCGCGGTGCTGCATGTACAGCGCGCCAAGGTCCGGAGACATCTCCCCCATGGCCACCTCCTCTGCGAGACAACCTACGACCAGAGCTTGGACGGTGGACCACTTACCGAGCTCGTCATTAGGTAGTCGATGAAGAGGGCCGAATGGTTAGACCTGCCCGCAGCCCCAGGGCTAGACGTGGGGTTGGCCGACCGACCCGAACGGGCGAAGCTAGTCCTTTGAGCCATCGGGAGCGGTTTACGCCCCTCCGCCAAGTGAAAGAGTCATACCCATGCTTTCTATGCCAGTTTCAGGCCCCAGGCCCCCCGTTCGTCGACAGGTACCCTTCGCGCTCATCGCCGCCGTAACGGTGGCGGTCACGTCAGGATGTGCCGGGACGCCACCCGTGGGCTCCGATCCCCAGGTGGCTGCGCCTTCCGCCAGCATCTCCACGACGCCATCGAGACCATCCACTTCCAAGCCGTCCAATTCCGTTACGACGTCCTCTTCCCTAACGTTCGCTTTGCAGACAAGCACGCCAGACTTAAAGGATTACAGCCTAGAGGAAATAGAAGGCCTAACGCGCTTTTCCGGCGTCGTGATGGAGGATAGCATTGCAGGCAACGGCATTTATTTGGACCTCGACGGCTTCGACCGCGACAACGGAGACAATCCTTCGTCACCACACACGCTGGTGACGCCCAGCCTTGTTGAAGCATACCAAGTATTTGATTGTCCAAGTGGAACTTCATGGAAGTTAACCGGATCCCGCGGCATCAACATGATGAACTTAGAGGTACTTCCCGCCGGGAGTCGAGTAGCAGTTATTCGGGAGCCTAAGGATCCGGCCGACCCGTTCGCTGCTCGAATCACGCTCCTATACCAAGCTAACGAAGAGGGACTCCCCGAAGGGGAGGATCTCTCTGTCACGCTAGCCCGCAAAGGTCTCGTAAAACCCTCCCGGTATCACATGCCTAATTTTACCTCCATGAGAGCGAATGAAAATCTCCCAGTTAGTGAGTATGTAGATCTAGCGCGCTCAGATTTATCTACTGTTCCCGCCCAGTTTCGAAACGCATGGGAAAAGGTCATCGACGCTTACGAAGCATCGTATCGAGACGGAACGGGAATAGTTACCGCGTGCGAAGATTATCGCCGAACAAAGTAATTTGACGCTGAGCTTCGCTGTGCCGACGCGAAGACAAACCGACGGAGGCCGCTTCGAGCCCGCCGCTGGCTACTCGTGGCGCTGTTCGGGCGCCCCGTCTCGGGAGCGTCGCCTCAAGTGCAGATCTATTTCGACGCGCGGACGCCTTGCCGTTTCAGTGCGCGGTAGAGCGTTGACCGCCCGACTCCGAGGTCGCGGGCGATCGCTGATGGCCCCTCCCCCGCCTCGATGCGCGCCCGGACCTTATCGATCTGCTCGTCGGTCAGAACACGTTTGCGCCCCTTGTACTTTCCCTTCGCTTTGGCGATGGCAATGCCCTCGGCTTGGCGTTCCCGGATGATGGCCCGCTCGAACTCGGCGAACGCCCCGAGCAGCGAAAGCATAAGATCCGCTCGAGGATCCTGGGCGCCAGCGGCGTAGGTGGCCCGCTCGTGGACAAACTCCACGCTCGCGCCCTTGGCGGTGATCTCACCAACGATCTGCTTGAGATCAACAAGAGATCGAGCAAGACTGGCGCGTAGGGCTACTTGGTTGCGCGAGTCCACGGAGTTGGTAGCGCTGTTCTGGGGAGTCGGTTGCGGCCCCAGCTTCTGGGCGGGGCCGCAGCCGCTGGCCCTTTACTCCCAGTAGCCGTCGGTGGTGCGAGCCTGGTCTTGGCGCTGTCGGCGCATATCGATCTGGCCGAGGTTGATCGTCCGCGCGTTGTTAGCCAGGCGGTTGACGATGGAGTCCGCGGCGACTCGGTCGGGCAGTTCGGCGACCCAGTGGGCCGGCCCGGTTTGCGAGGCGATCATCGTCGGCAGGCGGTGTTCGCGGTTGGCCAGAATGGCGAACAGGTCGGAGGCGGCATCGCTGTCGATGCCGACGGTGAGAAAGTCGTCGATGATCAGCAGGTCCGTGTTCGATAGGTCATTGAGCAGTTTTTGGTGCGCGATTCCGTCGGCGCGGGTGATGACCAACTGCCGGGCCAGCGAATCCATCCTGGCGTAGGTGACGGCGTGACCGTTGTGGCAGGCAGCGATGCCGATTGCGCAGGCCAGGTACGTTTTTCCTCCTCCGGTTGGGGAGATGACCAGGAGGTTCGTGGGATCGGCGGCCCAGTCGTGGGCGGCGTAGCGTTTCATCCGCACCGGGTTGATCCCGCGGCCCTCGCGGTAGTCGATCTCGGCGACATTCGCCTCCGGGATCGGCAGGCCGGCGGCCCGGATGAGCTTGTCGACCTTGTGTGCCCGGCGGTCCTCGAGGGCGTCGTCCACGGCGGTCAGGAATAGTTGCTCGGGGGTCAGCTCGTCGTTGGCCTCGTCGCCGATGAGCTGCTCCAGCCGGGCGGCGACTCGGGTCACGCGCAGGGCGCGGAACTTGTCGTAGTCGATGTCGGTGAACGTCACTGCGCTGCCCCCTGGCTGCCGATTTCGTAGTGGGAGGCGTCGCGGACGTAGACCTCCGGGCCAGGATCGTCGCCTTGGGATTCGGTGTGTTTGCGGGTTGAGGCCGCGGGCCTGATGGTCCTGGGCGCCTTGGCATCCGAGTCGATCGCGGCCATCAGTCGCTTGAGGGTGGTGTAGGTGGGATAGCCGCCGCGGGCAAGGAGTTCTCCGCAGGCGGCCTCAAGGCGCTGACGGTTCTTCTTGCCGAGTCCGCCCAGGATGTTCTGGCAGTCCAGATACCCCTGGGCCTCGATCTGGTGGCGGTCCAGGATCTGCTCGATCACCTCCTGTGTGGCCGGACCAAAGCTGCGGGCTCGATCGCTGAACCAGGTCCTGGACCACAGGCCGTCGATGTCGCGGTGCTTGTCCGGCACGTGCACGCCGAGCGTGGAGTACTGGCCCTTGCGGCCGCTCAGCCGCGGGTGCTCGCACACGACCTCGTTGCCGTTGAACACCGTGACTCGGCTCGAGGTCAACCGAACCCGCAGCAGCTGTCCTGCCAGCGAGTACGGCACCGAGTAATGCTGGTAGTCGGCGGTGATGTGATAGTTGCGGGCGGCCTTGAGCTGCTTCCAGGCCACCTCCTCGAACCGGGCATCGGGCAGGGCTGTGAGCAGGTGCTGCTCCTCGGTTTCGAAACGCTCCCACCGGGTCGAATCGTCGGCCCGCTTCAGGTCCTGGTTGACCTCGCGCACCCGCTCGTCGATCGCCTCGTTGAGCTCGGACACAGAGAACCACGTCTCGCCCTCGAGGTAGCCGATGACGCGTAGGTTCACCACGTTCACCGCAGACTCTGCGGCAGCCTTATCCCTTGGCCGTTTGGCCCTGGCCGGGACGATGGCGCACTGGTAATGGTCGGCCAGCTGCTGGTAGCGGGCGTTGACGACCCGCTCCGCATCGCCCTTGTGACGCTGATGCGTCGAGGTGGTCGGATTGTCCGGGACCACTAGCTGGGGCACGCCCCCGAAGAACGAAAATGCCTGGACGTGGGCGTCCAGCCAGGCCTCGGACTTTGTGTTCGGATACGCCCGGCAGAACACCGCGCCCGAGTACGGCAGAACCGCCACGAACAAGAAGGCCTTGACCACCGAGCCGTCACCGCGGTCCACCACGTCCAGGGTGTCCCCGGCCCAGTCCACGTGCATCGCCCGCCCCGGCTCGTGGCGCAGGACCGCGACCAGGTCATTCGTTCGCGCCCAGTCGGAGAACAGGGCGCAGTACTGCGCGTATCCGTACTTCTTCTTGCCCGTGCCTGCGGCATCGGCGTATCGGCGCCACCCTTGCAGCAGCGTGAAGTGGCGACGGTGCTTGAGCGCCTGGAGTACCGATTCGAACTCCGGCCGCTCGTACTCATCCGAGACGCGACGTCGCCCGTCGGGGAACCACCCGGCGACCTCCGCATCCTCGACACCCTCCACTGAGGTGATGCCGTTCGCTCCGATCACCTGCTTGGCCCGCGCGACATCACGGTGCGAACAGCCCGCCGTCTCCACGACCTCCCGGTAGCTGCGGCCCTGAAGCAACAGGGCCATAATCCTTCGGTAATCCGCCACGGATCCCGCCTCTCATGCCAAGAACGACGACACCCCTTGTGCCGTCGCCCTCAGCCGAGCACACCCCAACCCTGCCGCTACCGGGTATCCAGAATCTTGCTACCGGGTCGATGGATCTGCGCAACCATCAGGCCCTACGCGCCACAAGACGATCCATTGACGCAACAACCAGCTCGTCGCCGTCCCGCAGATACCTGATGCACTCTTCAAGCTTCACACGATCGGCACGGGAGCGAGCGGACTCCTTTTCGACGTAAACCCGGTCGCACTCCCCCACCGCCTCGAGCTGACGCGCCTCATTCTGATCCGCGGCCGACACCCGCACGTACGCCACCCGCTGCCCGCGCGGACGCGAGACCCGGCGAGCCGGCTTCGGATCCGGCTTTGACTTGGGCTCCCCCTCGATGACGTTCTCCGAGTCCGTCGACTCCACCCGAAAGTTCCAACCCAACTCGTCCCGGCGACGGAACCGAGTCCGCACACTCCCGCGGCTGACGATGAGCACCTCCTCGCCACCATCACCCGCCCGGTTCAAGAGCGTCCCGATCCGATCCGCCATCGAGAACCCTTTCGCCCGGAGATCTGTATCAATAGATCCTAGACCCGACGGGAAGACGTTTCAAAAGTGCCGGACTGGACCCTGCGACACAGCAGCGATGGCCGGCGGCATATCGTCCCGCACGGGTGTACCCGATGACACACCCAAGCTACGGCCGCTGACTCCGTGGTCGATGAGGACCGAGGACACTGGCGAACTGGTGCTTCAGTGCTTCTCCTGTTCCTGCTCGTTCCGTATCCACTGGAATTTGCTATGGGTGTGCACACCCAGGCTCCGCAGAAGCGGCATAGTGAGGTCCCTCGCGACCGGCATTCGGATCACCGTACGCCAGTTGCTTCGCAATAGCTAGCGCCTCAGTCATAGCTTTGCTAGCACCGCTAGCCCATAAAGCACAGTTAGGCTTTCTAGCTAGCGTTGTTGCCACAGCCGTGCTAGACACGCAAGGTAGTCTCACTAATCGAGCTAGGCTCGCTAGAGCTGTCGTCACAGCTAGCTTCGCCCGGCTACCTTCGTGGAGAGGAATGGACATTGACTCGAAAACTGGCTCTCTGCAACCAGAAGGGCGGCGTCGGCAAAACTGCTACAACGCTGGGCTTAGCCAGTGCGCTAAGCCATCAAGGACGCAACGTTCTAGTGGTGGACGTCGATCCTCAGGGCAACTCCACGACGGGCCTCGGTGTCGAATTGACGGAGACCATGATGACGACATTCGACCTCATGAACCGAACGGTCCCGGGGTCGGCAGCCGACGCAGTCATCGCAACTCCATGGGACAAAGTGGATCTCATTCCATCCAACGAAGCGCTGGCGAACATCGAATCTGACGGCGCCAATGACCTCATCTTCCGCCTCGACATCGCATTCGAGGGGCTCGACCTGTCCGCCTACGACGCGGTCCTATTTGACTGCCCACCATCTCTGGGGAAGCTCCTCTTCGCCGTGCTTTGCGCAGCAGACGGAGTCATCGCTGTCACTGAGCCGACCATTGACAGTGTCCGCGGGATTGAAAACCTGCAAGAGACTATCCGTAACGTCCAGAGGCGACCCAACCCGCACCTCGTGCTCGAAAAGCTCGTCCTGAGCCGCAAGAGAACAACCGGCGAACACCAATTCCGCGAGCGTGAACTTCGCGACACGTACGGGGACTTGGTGGCTAAGACCTCAATCCCGGAGCTAACCGCACGCCAGGACGCACATAGCTCGCACACACCGATCCATAGCTTCACCGGCGGAAAGGCCCTAGCCCTCCAGGTCGCGTATACAGATCTGCTAGAAGAGCTAGCGCTTGGCCCGAAAGGAGCTGCAGCATGAGCATCGAACGTGAACCCGCAATCCGTCGAGCTGTGCATCCTGCAGCAGACCTGCCTGAGAGGCCTTCACGAACTAAGCCACCAGCTATTCCCACGCCCCCGGCTTCCGCGCCAGGCGGCTCAGCTGAAGAAGAGCGACTGACAGAGCAGCACAACGTACGGCTTCGCCCGTCCACTAAAGCGCGTCTATTACGGGCAGTAGACAAGCTCCGCTACGAGACTGGCGACCGCACCATCAGCATTGCTTCTATCACCGACAAGGCCATCGTCGAGTACTTGGAGTCAAAGGGGTGTTGAGCCAGCTGATTGGGGAGTGACCCGACCTCCAAGGCGCGTCGGTCCTCGAGGGCGCTGCTCGCGGCATGTTTGACGCCTTGCGCGTGTCGCGCGCATTTTTGACGTCAGGCATGCCATTTTTGACGTCATGGCGACCACACGATCTGGGCCTGGGAGACCAGCGCTAGGGGAGCGGACACGAATGACAGTCCGCGTACCTTCAGATGTCTACGACGCGCTTCGACGTGAAGCGGCAGCGCGTGGCATCTCAATGAACCAGTACGTAGCCGAGGTCGCAGCGACACACCTCGGCATGTCTGAAGCCGTGTCGAGCTACGACGACCAGGAGGCGATTCCCGCGTGAAGTAGCCAGCTGCCTGACTGAAAACTGAACACTCCATGCAGCACCTGAAATGACTGATACCGGCCCACTGGCGAGTGGGCCGGTATCGAAAGTCAAGAGTCTGAGTTGGCGCTCAAACTCGGTGTTGCTCACCAATTAGGAGAGCTGTGCTTCCAGGCACCTCTCAGAGTAAGTCATACCCATCGGATGGTCCAGTCGATCCGATCGGCGTGTCTCGCTCTGACCGCGACAACCTCATATCCCTCGATCCCACCTGGTGGTGGGACTCTGTGGTGTGCGCGTGGAGTCCGCGCCCGTATGTGCGCGTCGACTCGCACAAGGCGCATACCTTCGCCGCCACACGACGCCTCACAGACGGCGTGCCGGGGGAGGGGACGCCTTTCGCCCTGCACTTGACCGATGAATCGGGCAGATTTCGACTCCTCGCCCTCGATTTCGACGCCCATCATGCCGGCTCAAGCGCAGACAAAGACCTTTCAGCGTGCACAGCTGCCCTGACTGCCGCGGGCATCGAGCACCTGGTGTGCTCGTCAGGACCTGGTGGGGGATACCACGTATGGATCCGGCTGAGCACCGCCATCTCCGCGCACCGCCTGGCACCAATCATCGACGCTTTCAGCGCCGCATGGCCCTCGCTGGATCGGGGCCCGCTATCCAATTCGCGCACAGGGTGTGTCCGCGCCCCAGGCTCACCCCACCGCGCCGGCGGCACAGCAGTACCGCTGACAGATCCCCATATCCGCCCCGTGTCCCTGAGAGCCCTGCACGCAGTACTCACACAGCTGACACAAATCTCTCCAACCAGTGCCGCCACCACCTCCGACACTGCGACCGCACCGGTTCCTGTGCACGTCGATGCGCAAGGTCACCCGTACCTCACCGGGCCCAAACGCCCCTTGCCCACGCAGATTCGAGCCCTTACCCGCGCCCCAATCACTACCGACAAGGACGCCTCCGCGGTGGGATGGTCGATCCTGCTGGCCTGCGCCCACGCCCGAATGCAGTACCACGACCTGCACCGGGCCGCTTTCACCGACCGCTGGCCCGGCTTGGAATTTGTCCGCACCCACCGCACCAGTAGCACCGAGCGCGCACCCCGATTCGACACAGCAGCCGAGTTAGCCCGCCAGTGGGCCAAAGCCGTCACCGCAGCCAGCTACACCCCGCGCAGCACGACAGGACCCTCATCTACCCGCCGCGCCGCCGAAAACGCTGTCGCCGACCTACTCGCACGTATGGACGCCCAGCCAGGCCGGTGGGCCGGCAAGACAGGAGCCCAGGACCGCCTGGTGCTCCTGGCACTGGCAGCCCGCACGCTCGCGGCCGCAGCGGAGGCCGTGCACCTGTCCGAACGCGACTGGGCCCTCGCCGCCGGCCTGACCAGGGACGCCGTCGCCGACCGAGTCAAGGTGCTGCTTCAGCAGGGGTGGGTGGCCCGCGTGCAGCGGGCAGCGGGCCCCTGGGCCGCAGTGTGGCGGGTCGTTAGACCCGGGGGCGGGGAGCGAAGAAGTGGCGCAGTATTTATCCCAGAGTTGGAACGCCAGCTTCACGCTGAGCTCGAATGCGCTCGAGAAGACATCTGGCATGCCCGCCCCCTGGGGGTGCTGGGCATGCGCGTATGGACACACCTGGCTACTGGCCGCCTGTCGGTGCGTGAGCTGGCGACCACACTCGGGATCTGCCCGGCGACGGTGCGCAGCAAACTGCGCGCACTGCGCTCTCTGGGTTTGTGCACCGCTGACGGCCGCGTGTACCGCAGTCGGTCGCGGTTAGCGCGAGCGGCCGTTGCTGCTGGTGTTGATGGTGCGCACGCTGATCGGGTGCGCCTGTACCGGCTGCATTCGGCGGTGTTTGTGTGGTGGTTCACCACCCGGCATCAGCCGGAGCGCTCCGACGCGTTGGGGGAGTGGGGCCAGTTCCCCGATCCTGCTGAGGCTGAACAGGTCCATCCGACTGACATCGCGCTGGCCTACGGCGCCACCTCGACCGGCCCGCCAGTGTCGGCCACCACCTGGGGCGCGGCGATGGCTGCCCAAGATCGCCATCGCGAGACCGATCCCGACAGTTGGTGGGAACTGGTCGCCGCAGCCCGCGCCGCACTACCCGCCCCCGACATGCTGCTCGCACCCCACCAATGGGCCCGCACCGCCGCCTGACCACTGGTGCCTGATGCCTCGGAGCCGGGGCGAGTCACCACAGGTCGGGGGAGGAGTCGGTAGACGGCCCCCATGGCGAGCTCGTCGTGGTGTGGGTCTCCGGGCCGCGTTCTTGTTCTGCGGCACGGTGGGCCAGATAGGACTCAGCGAAGTCGTCAGACGTCGCGGGTTCCGGCGCGGTGGTGAGCGAGCCGTGGGTGGTCGCCAGCCACGCAGCCAGTTCGGTGTCGGTGGCCGGCGCGATTGGCGGAGGAGTGGGCAGGGCGTCCCGGTCCCGGTCCTGGTTCGTCGCGTGACGTATCCGGTGCGCGATGACGGCCCCTGGATTGTCGGCGGTCTCCAGGTTCGCGGTGGCCTCGGCCCACAGCTCGCGGGGGTCATTGCCGGTCTTGGCGGCGTCGGTCCAGGCCCGGGCGAGAGCCTTGTATTGCTCGCCTCCGGGCTCGAGGTGGCGGCTGTAGAGGCGCGGCATGGCGTCAATGAAGCCGGGCAGCGTGGAGCTGGTGAAGGATTCGGCAGCGAGGTCGACACCGTGGCGGTATAGCGCCTCAATGCGCGCCGGGTCGGTGGCGTTATCCATCTCCTCGCGCAGTGTTGCGGTCGCGGAGGCTTGGTGGGTGTCGCGCCTAAGAATGGCGGCCATCACTTCGGCGGCGGTCGGGGCGTCGTGGTCGCCGGCGGAGTGCATGTGGGCGTCCTCGGCGGACAGGTCGACCGTGGGTTCGCACACGGCGTAGGCGCGGTTCTCTCGTCTGCCGCGGGTCATCGCCACATACAGGCCGGCACGGTCCACCGAGGTGTCGACGACGGCGTGGGTGACATCGACGGTGGCGCCCTGGGCACGGTGGATGGTCGTGGCGTAGCCCAGGTGCATGCTCTTGCTCGCGTAGCTGGCAGGCACGAGCATCTCGTTGCCGGTGCCCCAGTCACGCACGCTTAGCGAGCCGTCGTCGGCGATGCCGGTGAGGGTGAACAGTTGGCCGTTGATCACCCGGCCGAGGTACTTGCTGTCGGAGGTGTAGAGCTTGGCGTTCTCGCGGGCGATGATCGTGTCGCCGACACCGGCGGTGTCGCCTCGGGATAGGCGCGTGGTGCGGGTGTCATCGACGTGTCCGTGGGCGATCCGGTCGGCGCGGATGACCTCGTTGAGCGAATCGACGTCACTGTTGTTGGAGGCGATGACCAGGCTCTTGCGGCCGGCCTTGGTGTCGTCGAGGAAGGCTTGAACGGCGTCGGTGAGCATCTGCTCGCGGTGCCCGCCACGGATCCAGCCGCGGCGCGCGTAGAGGCCCAGGGCGTCGGTGTTGCCTTCGCGGAGGGCGAGCGTTGCCTCGGCCTGTTCGGTGTCTGCTCCCATGCGCATGACTTCGCTCAGTTCGACTGTTCCCGGGGTGCGGGTCAGGTCGGCGAACAGGCCGCCGGTCTCGACGGCGGCGAGCTGTTTGGGGTCTCCGATCAGGCGCAGGACGGCGCCGGATTCGGCGGCGATTTCGGTCAGCGCGGCGAGGTTTTCGGTGCTGGCCATGCCCGCTTCGTCGACTAGGAGCATGTCGCCGGGGCGGATGGTCACCGGCAGCGCCTCGAGGCTCCTTCCCGGGGCGCATGGGTTGCGGCCGAGCCAGGTGAAGGTCAGGGAGTCGATGGTGTGGCAGTCGGTGCCGATGTCGCCTGCCAGCACGCTGGCCGCTGCCGCGGAGGGCGCTAGACCGATGACGTGGCGGCCCGTGTTCTCCCATGCCTGCACGACAACTTTCATGGCGGTGGTCTTGCCGGTGCCGGCCGGTCCGACGCCGGCGGCGAGCAGGGTTCCCGCTCCGACGAGGTGGTGGGCCAGTTCCTTCTGCCCGGTGTTGAGCGGCCAGCCTGTGGCCCTGGCGTGGGCGGCAAGTGCCTTTTCTAGCGTGGCGCGGGGTGCGATCACTGCCACCGGGGTGCGGGCTGCATCGAGGACGCGGGTCTCGGCGTCGAGCACGGCTTGGGTGGTGTACTTCTCGGCGTTGGCGTGCCGGTCGATTCCTGCTCCGGTGTGGCCGGTCAGGGGCTCGGGCAGGCTCAGTGGCTCAGGCGGCGTCAGCTCCACCATGAGCTCGCGAAGCGCGATGTCCATGACCTTGGCGTGGGCATGGTCGAGGGCGTCGTCGGAGGCGAACCGGTAGCCCTTCAGAGCTGTGGATACGGCGGTGTCTACGTGCGACCGGCGGAACTGCGCGCGGCGTGATGACACCGACCTCACGGCCTGCTCGGCGACCTGTCGGGCGTGGCTGTCGGTGTCAAAAACCCTGCGCTGCGCATCGACGGTGGCCTGCTCGGTGACGTCCCGGACAACGGACGAGACGGCGTCGGCGCCGATGGCCTGCTCAGCCACCCGGCGCCAGGTGGCACGGTGCTCATCGAGGGACTGGGCGGGCTTTTTGGCGTCGCGGGTATCGAGGATCGCCTTCTGCCACAGGGCGTACGCCGCTCGCTGGGTGGGCTGGCGTCCGCATCTCTCTACGTACTGGGCAACGAGCTGCTCGTAGACCGGGCGGGCTAGTGCGCGGCGGGACGAGAACACGTCAATGAGACGGCGGTCGATGCCCTTGATTTCCCAGATCGGTGCCTTGTCCGGGTGCGGGTAGTGCGCCTCGAAGTCCAGACCCATCCGGCGGGAGAGTAGGTCGTGCAGGACAGCGTCGTAGCGAGCCGAGATCGCCTGGTGCATCTGGTGAATCGTCCGCGAATCCAGCGTGCGCCACCGGCCGTCGGGGCCTTGCACCTTGTTGGCGATCAACACGTGCGAGTGCAGGTCCGGGTCTCCACCACGGGTGTCGAAGTGCGTGAACTCAGCTGCGACGATGCCTCTGGTTTTCACCTGCTCGATGCCGCCGGCGCCCACGCGGGTGTAGATCGCATTGTCCTCTGCCCATCGCAGGGCCTCGGCCACGGCCTGATGGTGTAGCGCCGCCACTTTCGAGGCCGCGCGCTCGTCGGCCAGCGCCCACAGAACGCTGACACTTTTGACCGGTGAGAAGGTGAAATCGAACCCGGCGACGGCCTGGCGGACCTTGTCCCGTTCGCGGTTTACCCAGGCGATGACGTCCTTGCCGGAGGCGTGTTCATAGCCGAACTCATCGCGATAGAACGGGCGGGCCACGCTCTCGGCAAGGTGGTTTCTCTCATCCGGGGTGGGGCGGCGCCCCTCGGCAGTAAGGAACGCCTTTTCAGCGGCGGAGATCGCCGCGAGCACGGGGACATCCCCGGAGTACAGGGGGTAGGCCCGGCCCAGCTTGCAGGCGCCCAGACTCTTCCCTTCGGCCATCATCTGATCGGTGTCCGGGTGTAACCCTTCGCCGTACAGGGCGGCCATTTGGACCTCTCCCACGACTGCGCCGGCGGTCGCGGTCTCAGAGAGCAGGCCGGCCAATCCGCTGCCGATCCACCGCCCGGGCGGTGTTCCCTTGGCCGCGTAGTAGTCCGACAGCGACTTGCCCTCGGGGTCAGCGTCATGGGTGGCGACCGAGCGCAGCAGGTACTGGTATCCAGTACCGGCGTGCACCGCTCGGAGGCTCATCATGAGCCCCAGCGTAAAGCCGCCGCGGAGCGGCGTCTACGCACGCCGCGTCGGCGGCGCGCTGAGCAGGCGTTTTCCGAACGACACTAGTAGTGCCT
>JBKBNW010000004.1:0-42267 GCA_046295115.1 Demequina sp. | reverse complement strand
GAGCATAATGTGCGCCGAGGTCGCTTCGAGCACGGACTCCCCCGCCACCCGCGCCGTCGCCTGCACCACGCCGGTGCGGTCGAGCTCGCCCCATTCCTTGCGGTAGTCGGTGAGCAGCGCCTTGGTCACCAGCTGCATCAGCACGGTGTTGTCACCCTCGAAGGTCGCGAAGATGTCCACGTCCCGGCGCATCTCCACGATCTGGTTCTCGCTCATATAGCCGGCGCCGCCGCACGCCTCACGCGCCTCTTGCAGCGTCTCGTTCGCAAACCACGTCGAGACCGCCTTCAGCCCTGCGGCGTGGGTCTCGAGGTTGCGCTGGTCCTCCTCGGTTGACTCCCCGTCTCCCTGGACGCGGGCGAGCGCCTGAATCAGTTGGTTCTGAGCGAAGCCCAGTCCGTACGAGCGCGCGATGCGCGGCAGTAGCCGCTTCTGGTGCACCAGGTAGTCGAGCAGCAGCACACCGTCCGGGCGGCCCGCAGCGGGGAACTGACGGCGGCGCAACGCGTGACGGGTCGCGATCGACAAGCCGCGGCGGGCCGCGGTCGCTCCCGCACCGCCCACGCACACACGCCCCCGCACCAGGGTGCCGAGCATCGTGAAGAAGCGACGGTTAGGGCTGTCGATCGGAGACACGTAGGCACCGGACTCGTCGACGCCCCCGTAGCGGTTCAGAAGCATGCGACGCGGCACGCGCACGTGGTCGAACCGAATGGTGCCGTTGTCGACCCCCAACAACCCGCCCTTGTGACCCTGGTCGCCGGTGGTGATGCCGGGCAGGTCCGCGCCCGCGTCGTCGCGCAGCGGCACGAGAATGACGTGAACGCCATGAGACTTGCCACCGACGACCAGCTGGCCGAAGACCGCAGCCATGGTGCCATCCTTGGCCGCATTGCCGATGTACGCCTTGGTGGATCCCGGGGTGGGCGAGTGGACCTCGAACTCCTCCGACTCCGGCACGTACGTGATGGTGGTCTCGAGGCTGGCGACGTCGCTGCCGTGGCCCAGCTCCGTCATGGCGAAGCCCCCCAGCAGCTTCATGGAGGTGATGTCCGGCAAAAAGGTCTCGTGGTGCCACTCAGTGCCGAGGTTCGTGACGGCGCCCCCGAACAGGCCGAACTGCACCCCGGACTTGATGGTCACCGACAGGTCGCCATGAGCGAGCATTTCGAAGGTGAGCACCGCCGTCTGCGGGTCGGACGGCGCGTTGGCCGTCTCCGGCACTCCCACACTCCCGAACCCCGCAGCGTTGAGCGACAGCAGGCGATTGAGCGTCCAGTCGCGGGACGCGGCCACGTCGAGCTCGGGGTCGCGCAGCATGTTCTCCGCCGGGAACGTCGCGCGCATCATCGCGCGTTCGGCCGCACAGTCGCCGTCCAGCACAACGCGCAGCTGCGCACCGAGTGTGGTGAGCCGCTCCTCGCTGAGTCCGTCGAGCGGCAGCGGCGCCGAGGCATCGGCGGGGCGGTCGGGCTGGGTCAACGTCATTGTCGGTCCTCCATAGGTGTGGCGGCCGGCGCGGACGCGCCGACCCGTGCAGGTGCGAAGAAGTCAGAGATGTGCTGGACCACGTGCTCGCGCGGCGGGCGGGGTTCGGACGCCATCCAGTGGTCGGCGACCGCCCTGATGAATCCCACGAGCCCGTGGCCCCACGTCGCGGCGCTCGAGGAATCGAGGCCCCGGGCGGCAAGGTTCTGCGCGATGGCGGCGGAGATCTGCTCGCCGATCAGGCCCGGGAGCCCGCGCACCGGGTCAACCACCGCATCGGCCGCTGGCGCGGGTGGGGTCATGACGAACCGGTAGATCTCAGGATCGCGCTCCACGAGCTCGAGGTACGCATCGGCGAGGTCGGCGGTGAGCCTGCCAAGGTCGGTGGGATCTGAGAGGCGGAAGGCCGTGGACAGTCCGGCATGAATGTAGTCATGCACCTGCTCCACGACCGCGTCGTACAGGCCGGCGCGGTCACCAAAGTGACGGTAGATGACGGTCTTGGAGGTGCCCGCCCGGTGGGCGATGGCGTCCATGCCTACGCATGCGCCATGGATCCGGACGGCTCGCAGGGCGTGCGAGACGAGCTCCTTGCGCCTAGTGGCGCGATGTTCGTCCCAGCGGGAGTCCCTGCCGTCGATGGCCATAGCGTCACCGTACCCGATACCGGGGGTATCTGCTACTGTCGGTATCGGCTAGTTTCTCTCAACGATGGAGGACGCATGACCCACAATGCCGTGGTCGTCGGAGGCAATCGGACGCCCTTCGCGAAGGCGGGCGGACCTTTCGCTCAGGCCTCAAACCATGACCTGCTGACCGCAGCGCTCGACGGACTCGTCGCGCGTTATGGACTCGCCGGGACCCGCATCGGCGAAGTCGCCGCGGGCGCGGTGCTCAAGCATCCCAAGGACTTCAACCTCACCCGCGAGGCTGTGCTGAGTTCAGCGCTGGACCCCTCGACCCCCGCGTGTGACCTGCAGCAGGCGTGTGGGACCGGGCTCGAAACCACTGTCTACATCGCGAACAAGATCGCGCTGGGACAGATCGACTCGGGCATCTCGGGCGGCACGGACTCCACGTCCGATGCCCCCATTGCCGTGTCGGATCCGCTCCGCCGCGCGCTGCTCGCCGCCAACTCCGCCAAGACCGCCCCCCAGCGCCTCAAGGCGCTGTCGCGCATTCGGCCCGCGCACCTCAAGCCGCAGGCCCCCAGCGTGACCGAGCCCCGCACCGGCCTGTCCATGGGTGAGCACCAGGCGCTCACGACCGAGCGCTGGGGCGTTTCACGTGAGGATCAGGACGAGATCGCCGCCGCGTCCCACCACAAACTCGCGGCTGCCTGGGACGAGGGGTTCTTCGACGACCTCGTCACTCCCTTTTTGGGCGTGGCCCGCGATGCGATCCTGCGCGGCGACACCTCGGTTGAGAAGCTCGCGAAGCTTCGCCCCGTGTTCGGCGGCCCGCAGGGCACCATGACTGCGGGCAACTCGACCGCGCTGTCGGACGGCGCCGCGACGGCGCTGCTCGCGAGCGAGGATTGGGCCCGCGAGCACCACCTCCCGGTGCTTGCCAAGGTGGTCGACGCCGACGTTGCTGCGGTGGACCACCCCGGTGGTGACGACCTGCTGCTCGGTCCCGTGGCCGCCGCCGGCCGCATGCTCGCCAGGCGCGGCCTCACTCTCGACGACTTCGCTCTGATCGAGATTCACGAGGCCTTCGCCTCGACCGTACTGACCACCCTGGAGGCGTGGAAGTCCGATGAGTACTGCCGCTCCCTCGGCTTGGACGGAGCGCTCGGCACCATCGACCGCAGCGTCCTGAACGTCACCGGTTCCTCGCTCGCCGCGGGCCACCCGTTCGCCGCCACCGGCGCGCGGATCGTTCCCACCCTCGCCAAGCTGCTGCATCAGCGCGGACCGGGCTCCAAGGGGCTCATCTCCATGTGTGCCGCCGGTGGCCAAGGCGTTGTCGCGATTCTGGAGGCAGTGTGATGGGCGCTCTCGAGAAGGTCTTCTACTCCCCCGCCGGCAAGGCACTGTCCGCTAAGGCGGGCCTCAAGGACCCGCCGCGACTGCGTCGGGGGCGCACCTGGCCTCAGGGACCGATCGTGCTCGCGTCCATTGGCGGGGGCTCGCTCGCCGCCGATGCCCTCGCCCTGCTTGGCCGGGCCACCGAGTCGCCCGTCATCGACGACCAACCTGACGTGCCGGCCGGCTATGGGTCGCGTATCGGCGCGCTGGTGGTCGACGCGACCGGGCTCAGCACCATCGCCGGGCTCGAGGAGTTGCGGGCGCTCCTGCGCCCCGCGGTGCGCTCCATCGAACCGTCCGGCAGGATCGTGATCCTCGCCCGGGCCGACCAGGAGGGCTGGGAGCCCAAGGCAGTGTCCCGCGCCTTCGATGGCATCAACCGCACCGTGGGCAAGGAGCTCCGCAAGGGTGCCACCTCCACGCTGCTGTACGTCGATGCTGGCGCCACCGCGGGCGACCTCGTGTCGACGCTCGGGTTCGTGCTGCAGGGCAGGTCCGCGTTCGTGGACGGCCAGGCATGGCGCGTAGGCGCCGCGGCGTTGCCGGCCCAGCCGCTTGACGAGCGCCCCCTCGACGGGCGCGTCATCGTGGTGACCGGGGCCGCCCGCGGCATCGGTGCCGCCATCGCGCGCACCCTGGCGCGCGACGGCGCGAGCATCGTCGCCGTCGACATCCCCCCCGCGGGCGAGTCCCTCGCGGCAGTCGCCAACGAGGTGGGCGGCACCGCGGTCCAGCTCGACATCACGGCGGCCGATGCGGGTGCCACGATTGCGGCCCACGTCGCCGGGCGCGGCGAAAAGATCTACGGCATCGTCCACAACGCCGGCATCACCCGCGACAAGATGCTGGTCAACACCGACGCCAAGCGGTGGGGGTCGGTGTTGGATGTCAACCTCACGGCGCAGATGCGCATCAACGAGGTGTTGCTCGACCCTGCGACTGAGGGCGGCATCGAGGACGGCGGGCGCATCATCGGCGTCGCCTCCACGTCTGGGCTCGCGGGCAACAAGGGCCAGACCAACTACGCGGCGTCGAAGGCTGGCGTGGCTGGCCTGGTAGCCGCCATGGCACCAGACCTCGCGTCCCGCTCCATCACCACCAATGCGGTCGCACCGGGCTTCATCGAGACCGAGATGACGGCGCGAATACCGTTCGTGCAGCGCGAGGTGTTCCGGCGCACGAACTCGCTCAGCCAGGGCGGACAGCCGACGGACGTCGCCGAGACCATCGGCTACCTGCTCGACCCCCGGTCGCAAGGCGTGACCGGTCAGGTGGTGCGGGTCTGCGGCCAGAACCTGGTGGGCGCCTGATGGCGCGCGCCAACGACGCGGACCGGCCCACCGAGCACCTCACGTCCGCCCCTGGACTCGGCGGCGCCTTCGCGCGCGCGTTGATTCCCAGTCGCGGACGCGACGCGCGGGTTCCCGCACGGGCGGTGACCATTCACGGGCACCGACAGGACCGCGCGCGACTGGCCGACTACTCGCGGGTGTGTGGCTTCACGCTGCGCAACGCGGTGCCGCCCACCTGGTTGCACGTGCTGACCTTCCCCCTGCACGTGCACCTGCTCGGGGACCCGTCCTCGTCCGTCAAGCTCGTGGGCGCCGTGCACGTGTCAAATGGCATGACCATGCACCGCACCGTTCGCGCGGAGGAGGTGCTCGATCTGACGGTTCACGTCGAGGCTCCGCGACCGCATCGGCGCGGCGCACTGGTGGACTTGGTGGGACAGGCGCACGTCGGTGAGGAACTCGTGTGGGAGGGCGTGAGCACCTACCTGTCGAGCAGCGTCACGGTTCCCGGCGACCCCGAGGAGCGTGAGCGGATGCCGTTCGAGCCGCAGCACCCGCACGGGCTGTGGAGGCTGCCCGCCGACCTGGGGCGCCACTACCGCCGCGTCTCGAAGGATCCCAATCCCATCCACACCAGCCGACTGGCGGCGAAGGCCTTTGGGTTCCCGCGGCCCATCATCCACGGAATGTGGACCCACGCCCGCGCCCTGGCCGCGCTCGACGGCCGCCTGCCCGAGTCCTACGACACGCACGTCGACTTCCTGAAGCCCATCCTGCTACCGCGCACCGTCGGCTTCGCATCCACGCGAGTGGACGGCGGCTTCGACGCCACAGTGACGTCCCGCGATGGGGTCAAGCCGTTCCTGCTCATGTCCGTGCGGGAGGGCGACGCGTGAACCTGTGGCTCCGCCTGCTGCGCGTGCGGTTAGCCGCCGGACGAGGAGGCCGCACGAGCCTGTGGGACACGTCGGTCACCCGCTTCCGCGTGGTGCCGACCGACCTCGACACCGTGGGCCACATGAACAACGGCCGCTACCTCACGTTGCTCGACCTGGGCCGCCTCGACTTGATGGTGCGTTCCGCGTTTTGGCAGCGTTGCCGCGCCCGGGGCTGGTTCCCGGTGGTGGCTGGCCAGAGCATCACGTACTGGAAGGACCTCACCCTTGGGCAGGCGTTCGAGGTGCACACCAAGGTCACCGGCGTCGACGAGCGCTGGGTGTACCTGGAACAGACGTTCATGCGTGGCGAGGTCGAGCACGCCCGCGCCCTGATCCGCGCCTGTTTTGTGGAGCGCGGCCGCGGCCGAGTGGCTTCTGCCGAACTAGAAGAGGTGCTCGGCGGCTTCCCTGACCACCTAAGCGTGCCCGATTGGGTACGATCCTGGACTACACACTCTTCGGCACGAGCCGTCTGAAGAAAGCCCCTTCCCCGCGGTCCCCAGACCCATCAGCATCAATGGAGATGAATGATGAACGACACGACCCTTCCCGGCCACGACCCGATCGGCAATGCTGACCGACCTTGGTTCGCCTTCTACCCCGACAGTGTGTCCCGCACGATCGACCCCCCGGTCGAGCGCTCGCTCGGCGAGATGGCCGCACACGCGGCTCAGCGCTACGGTGACCGCACCGCGTTCTCGAACCTCGGCGGCACGCTCAGCTTCACCGAGGTCGACGAGATCGCGACCCGCATCGCCTCCTACCTGCAGAACGACCTCGGCCTGCGCAAGGGCGACCGGATCGTGCTGCAGATGCCCAACCTGATGCAGTACCCGGTCGCGCTCTACGGTGCCCTTCGCGCCGGACTGGTGGTCGTGAACGCCAACCCCCTTTACACGGTCAACGAGCTGGCGGCAGTCGTCAAGGACGCCGAGCCGCGGGCGATCATCGTGCTCGCCAACTTCGCGGACAAGCTGGAGAAGGTGTTGGCGCGCGGCACCACCATCGAGCACGTGATTGTCACGCAGGCCGGCGACATGCTGCACCAGCCCAAGCGCGCGATCGTGAACCTGGTCGCCAAGCGGGTCAAGAAGATGGTGCCCGAGTACTCCCTGCCCCACGCCATCAGTTACCGCGCGCTGCTCGGGGGCGACCCGGCCAGGTTCACCGACCCGGGTGTGGGCCACGAGGACGTCGCCTTCCTGCAGTACACGGGAGGCACCACTGGCGGCACCAAAGCCGCGGTGCTCACTCACTGGAACCTGCTCACCAACCAGGAGCAGTTCATCGGCCAGATCCGCGTGGTGCTGGAGGAGGGCAACACCTCGGTGATCGCCGCCCTGCCGCTCTATCACGTGTTCGCGCTGACCGTGAACTGCATCGGCTTCTTCCGGTTCGGCGGGCACAACGTGCTCATTACTAACCCCCGCGACACGGCCGCCTTCATCAAGACGCTCGACGCGGAGAAGCCCGACGCACTGGTGCTCGTGAGCACGCTGGCCGGCGCGCTCATGGAGCGCGAGGAGTTCTCCAAGCTCGACTTGTCGAACATCAAGGTGTCAGTCGCGGGCGGAATGGCGTTGCGCACGGCAGTGGGCAAGCGCTGGCGCGAGATGACCGACTCCGAGATCATCGAGGGCTACGGGCTCACCGAGGCCTCCCCCGTGGTGAGCGTGAACCCCACCCACCTGCCGCCCCGCGTGGGCACCATTGGGGTGCCGTTGCCCTCGACGGACGTGAAGATCCTCGCCGAGGACGGCACCCTCGCGCCGCTCGGCGAACCCGGCGAACTTGCCGTGAAGGGCCCGCAGGTGATGAGCGGCTACTGGCGCCAGCCCGAGGCATCGGCTGAGGTCCTCACCGACGACGGCTGGCTGCTCACCGGTGACATCGCGACCATGGACGACGACGGCTACCTGCGCATCGTCGACCGCAAGAAGGAGATCATCCTGGTCTCCGGGTTCAACGTGTACCCGGGCGACCTCGAGGACGCGGCCATGCAGCACCCGAAGGTGCTCGAGGCCGGCGCCATCCCGATTGAGGACGAGCGCGCGGGCGAGGTGCCCAAGCTGTTCGTGGTGCGCCGCGACGACTCTCTCACCGAGGACGAGCTGATGACCTTCCTCAAGGACGAGCTCACCGGCTACAAGCGGCCGCGGGCCATCGAGTTCCTCGACGAGCTGCCCAAGACCAACGTGGGCAAGGTGCTGCGCCGCGGGCTCAGGGAGATCGAGGCGGCGAAGGCGAAGTAGCGCCTTCGCTAGAGCGAGCGCACCGCCACGCCCAGCGCGGGGTCGCGCATCGCTCCCGTTGCGGCCATCACCGCGTCTGCCCCTGCGTCGACGTACATGCCGTAATCCTCGGCCGACATCACGCCGCCCACGCCCACGATCGCCCAGTCATGGGAGCTCGCTTCACGGTGGCGCGCGAGGCGGCGCGTCATGTCGAGGCCCGCCCACCGGATCGAGGCACCACACACGCCGGCGACCTCGCGGCCAGTTCCCGGCAGTGCGGGGCGCCCGGCCTTGTTCACCAGGCGGGCGGGCAGGGTGTTGACCGCCGCGATCCCGTCGATCGCGGGGGCGACCGCGCGGACGAACTCCGCCAGCGCATCGTCGTCGCGGAAGTAGGCGATCTTGAGGATCACGGGAAGGTCGCCGATGCGCCCCTTGACCGCATCGGCGATGCGCGCCACCAGCGCGGGGTCGTAGCACAACAGCGCGCCGGTGCCCTCGTTCGGGCAGCTGAGGTTGAGCTCCACCGCCCCGACGCCGGTCTCCGCGACCAGCTGCGCCGTGCGCGCGTAGTCGGCGACCAGCACCGCCTCGTCGGCGCCGTCGCGGGTGCCCTGACAGGATCCCACCAGCACCTGGCCGGGGCCGGCCGCCGTGGCGGCGCGGGCCATGTCGGGCTGCCACTCGTCAGGGGCGTAGGAGGGCACGCCGTAGGAGTTCGAGATGCTTGTCGCCGTGTCGAGGTCGCCGTCAGCGACGAGGGTGACGTCCGGGTCCGAGGGAAGGTCGCCGTCCACCCGCACCGCGAGGGTGTTGGGAAACGCATGCGCAGGAATCGGTCGGGAGCGGACTGTCTTGTAGACATTGACGTCGAAGGCGCGCCGGAAGGCCGCGGCGCAGTGGCGGGAGGTGGGCAGCGGGCCCGCGGCGAAGCCGAATGGGCGATGCACGGGGTGCCCCAGGAACGTCGCGCCCGGCCTCGCATTGTCCGCAGCTGGCGCGAGTTCGCCGGCGGCGTCATCGAACGGGCCGTGCTCCACGTTCTCCTCGTAGGTACGCGAGGGGTCGAAGCACCATTGCATGGCATCGACGCTAACCCCGGTGAGCGCCGCGGACCCGTGACCTCTGGCCCTGGTGGGCGCGCGCATAGGCCGCCGGCGTCAAGCGCTCAGTTCATCCGGGCGGTGCGCTGTCGCCGGCGGCCGCGCCCGGCCACCGAACGGCCCGGCCCGCCGCCACCGAGGCCTGCGCGTCCAGCACTCGCTGGTTCGTGGAGCCGCGGAACGCCAAGGTCAGGTCGCGCCGCGAGTCGTCGTAAGGGCCGTCCACCAACACGTCGACGTGGCTCAGCAGTTCGCGCTTGTCGGGGCTGTCGACCAGGATCTGCTCGAGGGTGTACCCCGACCAGCACCACACGTCCTTGCCGGGCAGTTCCTCGCGCATGCGCCGCACGACCGCAAGGCACACCGCAGTGTTGAGAAACGGCTCACCGCCCAGCAGCGACAGGCCCTGGATCCCCGGGTGCGCGAGGTCGGACAAGATCCGGTCCTCGAGCTGCCGCGAGTAGGGCTCACCCCGCCTGAAGCTCCACGCCGCCTCGTTGAAGCAGCCGTCGCACTTGAACAGGCACCCCGCCACGTACAGGCTGCACCGCACGCCCTCGCCGTCCACGAACTGGAAGGGCTTGTAGTCCGCCACGTAGTCGTGGCTCACCTTGCTGGCGACCCACGTGCGCGGCACTGGGGTGAGGTGCATGCGACTCAGCGCTCCGGCTCGACCATCCGGTCCACCAGGGCCGGCGCCACCCGCACGTCACCCGGCAGGTGCTTGACCCTGGCCGCGATCTCCTCGTGCCGCCCGTGCACCATCGGCCGCTGCTGGGGGTTGCCCAGGTAGCCGCAGGTGCGCTTGACGACGTCGCATGAGCGCGGGTCGTCGTTTCCGCATGCCGGGCACGCGAATCCCCTGGCGGTGGCGTCGAAGTCGCCTGCGTAGCCACACTCGTAGCAGCGGTCAATGGGGGTATTCGTTCCCAAATAGCCGATGCGGTCGTACGCGTAGTCCCACACGGCCTCGAGGGCGCGCGGGTTCTGCTGGAGCACGGGGTACTCGCAGTAGTGGATGAACCCGCCGGATGTGAGCGGCGCGTACTCCGCCTCGAAGTCGAGCTTGTCGAATGGAGTGGGGTTCTTACGCACGTCGTAGTGGAACGAATTGGTGTAGTAATCCTTGTCGGTGATGTCGGGCACGGACCCGAACCGTTCCTTGTCGAGACGGCAGAACCGGTCCGTGAGGCTCTCGGACGGCGTCGAGTACACGCTCACCTGATATCCGGACCGGGCCTTCCACGCCGCTGCCTTCTCGCCAAGCCTGCGCAACACCGCGAGAGTCAGCTCCTTCGCCTCGGGGTTGGACTCCCACTGGCCACCGTAGAAGGCCGTCGCGACCTCGTACAAGCCGATATAGCCCAGTGACACGGTGGCGCGGCCGTCGCGGAACAGCGTGTCCACCTCATCGTCCGGGCCCAGCCGCGGACCGAATGCCCCGTGGACGTACAGGATGGGGGCGTTGCCCGGCTTGGCCTCCTTGCAGCGGGCGATGCGGTACATGAGCGCGTCGCCCACCGTCTCGAGGCGCTCGTCGAGCAGGTGCCAAAACTTGTCCTGGTCGCCGGCGGATTCGAGCGCGATTCGCGGCAAGTTCAGGGTGACGACGCCAAGGTTCATGCGGCCGTCGACCGTGTCCTTGCCATCCGCGTCTGTCCAGCCCTGCAGGAACGAGCGACACCCCATGGGCGCCTTGAAAGACCCGGTGAGTTCGACGATCTTGTCGTAGCTCAGCATGTCGGGGTACATGCGCTTGGTGGCGCACTCGACGGCCAACTGCTTGATGTCGTAGTTGGGGTCGCCCTCGGCCAGATTGAGGCCGCGCTTCACCGTGAATAGCAGCTTGGGGAAGATCGCAGTGCGCTGTTCGCGGCCGAGGCCGCGGATGCGGATCTGCAGGATCGCGCGCTGGATCTCGCGCTCAAACCAGCCGGTGCCGAGCCCGAAGCCTACGGACGTGAACGGAGTCTGGCCGTTCGAGGTGAAGAGCGTGTTGATCTCGTACTCGAGGCTCTGCATCGCGTCGTAGATGTCCTTGCGGGTCTTCTCCTTGGCGAACTCGGCGCGCCGCGCGGGGTCCTCGATCCAGTTCTCCGCGTCCGCCTCGTGCTTGGCGCGGTTGAGCGCCGCGAAGGGGGCGAGCAACTCGTCGATCCGGTCCACCGTGCAGCCGCCGTACTGGCTCGAGGACACGTTCGCGATGATCTGCGAGATCTGCGCGGTCGCGGTCTGGATCGAGCGCGGGGGGTCCACCTGCGCGTTGCCGATGCGGAAGCCGGTCGACAGCATGCTGCGGAAGTCGATCAGGCAGCAGTTGGTCATCGGCGAATACGGGTGATAGTCGAGGTCGTGGTAGTGAATGTCGCCCTTCTGATGGGCGTTCGCGACGTGAGGCGGAAGCATCCGCAGGCCCACGGCCTTGCCCACCATCCCGGCCGTCAAGTCGCGCTGGGTGTTGTACACATCCGCGTCCTTGTTGGCGTTCTCGTGGACGACCGATGACTCCTTACCGAGCAGCCGGTGAATCGAGTGGTTCAGGTCCGTGGACTCGGATCTCGCGAGGTCACGGTCTACCCGGTAGTCGATGTAGGCCCGGGCCACCGCCCGCTCCCCCGCATCCAGCAGCTCGTGCTCCACGACGGCCTGGATCTCGTAGATCTTGACGGTATGGTCGTGCCTGCGCGCGAGCTCCGCCACGATGCGCCCCACCAGCACGTCGATGGCGCGCTCGTGACCGGGCGTCACCTCTCCGTGCACCGCGGCGAAGGCCTTCGTGAGTGCGACGCCGATGCGGCGGTCGTCGAAGGTCAACGTCCGACCATCGCGCTTGACCACCTGCAGCGTGGGCGTGTCTGTCGGCGCGGCCGCGTCCGTCGTCGTTGCTTGGTCGTCCTCGATGATGCTCATGTGACCCTCCGTCGTCTGCCGATGCACTCCTGACCACAACATCTAGTGGTCAACATCGTGTCGCTACACTAGATCTCGTGTCCGCGAGGAGGTAGGCCTTTGGTCCCGGATCGCGCTGATGCGGCCCAAGACACCAGTGGCCGGGCCTACCCTGGAGCGGTGACCACCGTGCTCCTCACCGGCTTCGAGCCCTTCGCCTCTGCCCGCGTCAACCCCTCGTGGGAGGCTGCGCGCGACGTGGCGGCCACCTGGGCCGGGGAGGCGGCGGTCGCCGCGGTGAGGCTGCCAGTCGCGTTCGCGGATGCCGGCCGGGTGCTGGGGGACGCGCTCGACAGGCACCAACCGGAACTCGTCATCGCGCTCGGTGTCGCGCAAGGGCGCAGCGCGATCACCCCCGAGCGCATCGCGGTCAACGTCACCGACGCCCCCATCCCGGACAACGTCGGCGGCCAGCCCATCGATGTCCCCGTCATCGACGGCGCCCCCGACGGGCTGTTCACCACGCTCCCCGTCAAAGCCATCGTCCAAGCCATCCGTGCGGCGGGCCTGCCCAGCGAGCTGTCACTGTCCGCGGGCACCTACGTGTGCAATCACGTGTTCTTTCAGCTGCAGCACGCCCTGCGAGGGTCCGATGCGCGCAGCGGCTTTATCCACGTCCCTGCCACGCCGCAGATGAGCGGCTCGGACAGCGCACTCACGATGGACCAGTCCGCGATCACGGCAGGCGTGCGCGTGGCGCTGGAGACCGCGTTAGCGCGCACGGCCGATGCGGCGGTCGGCGGCGGGACGGTGCACTGACCATGGGTCCGGACTCCCCCTCGACCACTGACGTCGTCGTGATCGGCGCGGGTCAGGCGGGACTGTCGGTGGCGTATCACCTGCTCAGTCGCGGACTCGCGACGGGTGAGGACGTCACCGTCGTCGACCGCGGCCCCACGACTGGCGGCGCGTGGCAGCACCGCTGGGAGGCGCTCCGGCTCGGAGACGCGCACCGGGTCCACGACCTGCCGGGGATGGAGGAGGCGGGGCTCAGCTTTGCCACCGCTGCGCGCGACGTGCCCGCGCGCGAGGTGGTCGCCGCCTACTACCGCACGTACGAGCGCCACTTTGGGATCGCCGTCAGCAGGCCGGTGAACGTCACCGCCGTGTCGCGGGCCACAGACGGGCGCCTGAACGTGGCCGGCACCGGCCTCGAGGTCCCGATCGCGGCGCGTGTCGTCGTAGGCGCGGTGGGGACGTGGGGCGCGCCGCGCGTGCCTCAGGTCCCCGGCGCGGACCTATTCCGCGGCGCACAGGTGACGACCCCCGAGTACCGCAGCGCCGCCGAGTTCGCCGGCCTGCGGGTTGCGGTGGTCGGCGGGGGCACGTCCGCGATCGGGTTCGTCGGTGAGCTCGCCGATGCGGGCGCGCGGCCCCTGTGGTTCACCCGCAGGCCCGTGCGGTTCCTCGAAGCGTCCGCCACGCTGGGCGAGGACCTGGGCCGCGAGTCGGTGCGACTGCAGGACGAGGCAGCGCGCGCCGGCAAGGAGCTTCCGAGCATCGTGTCGACCACCGGAGTTCCACTCACGCCGCGCATCCGCCGGCTCCGCGACAGGGGGCTGCTGGATCGACGTGCGATGTTTGTGCGGGTGGTCTCGGACGGGGTGGTCGAGCAGGACGGGCGCACCACGCCGGTGGACGCGATCATCTGGGCCACTGGTTTCCACGCCGAACTGGCGCCGTTCGCTCCACTCGGGCTCGATGCGGGCATGGGCGTCGAGGTCGACCATGGCCACGCAGTGCGCACGCCGGGCCTGTTTCTCGCCGGGTACGGCCCCCAGGCCTCCACAGTGAGCGCGAATCGCGGGGCCAGGAGGATCGCCAAGGACGTCGTGGCCTACCTGACGGACGGCAAGTGGCCTCCGACTCAACCCCGACGGGTGGGGGCGCCGGGCTAGTTGGAGGGGTCGACGTCGGTCGCGCGCCGGCGCTCGCCGAGCCACACCACCCCGCCCTGCGCGCTTGAGTACGCAACGGCGCGATCACGGCCGTCCGCCTTCGCGCGGTACAGCGCCAGGTCCGCCTGCTCGAAGAGTTCGGATACCGAGTCGCCGTCGCCGAGCCGCGCGATGCCGTAACTCACGGTGGGGAGCTCGAAGCCATGAGCGTCCGACCGGGACGCGAACGCCGCGCTGATGGCGTCCAACCGCGGAATCGCGCTGTCGGCATCGACGCCGAGCAGCACCATTCCGAACTCCTCGCCGCCGAGCCGCCCGGCGAGCTCGCCGGGTCCCAGCGAGTCCTTGAGCGTGGCCGCGAACGCCAGTAGGGCCCGGTCCCCGGCGGCGTGACCGTGCTGATCATTCACCGCCTTGAAGTGGTCCAGGTCAGCAACCGCGAGGACCACGCCCCCGCCGTCACGTGCGGGCCCGGTGAGTGCCCGCTCTGCCTGCAGCCGGAACTCGGTGCGGCCAAGCAGTCCGGTGAGATCGTCTTGCATCGCGCGACGGCGCAACTCGTGGGTCTGCTGGTCCCAGCCGACCGCCGAGACACTGAAGGTGACCGCCACCAGGCAGACGAGCAGCATGCCAGTGGTGGGTCCGGTGCCCACCACGGCCTCGAACGTGTCGCTCTCGGGCCCCACCACGAAGTACAGGACGCTGCGTAGAAGGTAGAAGGCGCCGAGCCCGCTGGCGGCGATCCCGCTCACCAGCAATGCCACCAACGCCTCTTTGTTGAGTTCGCGGTCGGCCACCGACCGTCGCGCCGACCATGCCAGCCACATCTCCGCGGCGCCCGCGGAGAACATTAGACCCATGTACGCGAACAGCGTGCCGTTGCCGGCCCAGATGTTCTGGCCGGGATCCTGGGGCAACGTGGCGACCAGGATGCCCACCACGGCCACCGCGAGCAGCCACACGGGCAGCTGTTGGCGGCGCAGCGACCGGGTTGCGAACCACACGCACGTCACACCGATCACCGACATCACGTTGGACGCGGGCGTCGTGAAGATCTGCACCGCTGAGCCGTTGAACAGCAGCAAAGTGGTCGCGGCCCCTGCACACAGCAGCGACAGGGACCACCAACCGGAGAAGCTGGACCGGGTGGGGCGGTAGACGCCCAGGTAGAACAGCAGCAGCACCGTCGCCGAAACGCCCCCGAGAGTGATCCGCATGGTGTCGCTATCTAGCACCTCCTTAACCTACCCGCGGCATCGGCAGAACACGAGCAGGGGTGATGGAGATCACCCTGCGCAAGCGCAGCCCGGTCCCGACCCGCGCGCTGCCCACACAACTCGTATCGTCGAGCAATGGGGACGAACGCTACACCACCCATCGACGAGCCCGTCAAGAGGTTTCTGGACGCGGTCGAACCCGCCTCCCGGAGGGCGGAGGGCTTTCGCTTGCTCGAGGTCATGGCGGAGGTCACCGGTGAACCCGCCACCATGTGGGGGCGGAGCATCGTCGGGTTCGGCACGGTGCACTACGCCTACGCCAGCGGCCGCGAGGGTGACACCATGCGGGTCGGGTTCTCCCCCCGCAGGCCCCGGCTGTCGCTCTACGGCCTCAAGGACCACCCAGACTCGGCGGCGATTCTCGACCGGCTAGGCCCGCACACCGCCGGGGCGGGCTGCGTCTACCTGACACGGCTCGACGCGATCGACGAAGGCGCCCTGCGCGAACTCGTCGCCCTCGCCGCTGGCGACGAGGGCGACGAGGCTTAGTGTCGCTTGCGCCGTTCGCGCACCCGCACCGAGATCTGAATGGGTGAGCCCTCGAAGCCGAACTTCTCGCGGAGTCGGCGTTCGATGAAGCGGCGATAGGTGGGCTCGAGGAAGCCAGAGGCGAAGATGACGAACCGCGGCGGCCGGTTCGATGCCTGCGTGGCGAACAGGATCTTGGGTTGCTTGCCCGATCGCACGGGGTGGGGGTGCTCCGCGACCAACTCGCCGAGGAACGAGTTCAGCTTGCCCGTCGACACGCGCTGGTCCCAACTGCCGAGCGCGAGGTCGATGGCGGGCACCAGCCGGTTGGTGTGCCACGCGGTGAGCGCCGACAGGTTGACGCGCGGCGCCCAGGTCAGCTGAACCAGGTCCTGCTCGATGGATCGCTCGAGCAGGAACCTCTCGTCCTCGCCCACCAGGTCCCACTTGTTGAACACCAGCACGATCGCGCGACCGGAATCGAGCACCTGCGTGATGACGCGCGAGTCCTGATCGGTCAGGGGCACCGATGCGTCGAGCAGTACCAGCACGACCTCGGCCCGTTCGATTGCGGTGGCCGTACGCAACGACGCGTAGAAATCGGCGCCCTTGGTCATGTGCACGCGGCGGCGAATGCCGGCCGTGTCCACGAGCGTCCATGATCGGCCCGCGATCTCCACCCGCTCATCCACGGGGTCGCGGGTGGTCCCGGCGACCTCGTCGACGACCACCCGGTTCTCGCCCGCCAACTGATTCAGCAGCGAGCTCTTGCCCACGTTCGGGCGGCCGACGAGCGCGATCCGGCGGGGCGCGTCAGGGTCGACCTCGACCTGGGGCATCTCCGTCGGGAGAGCCGCCACCGCGGCGTCCAGCAAGTCGCCGGTGCCGCGCCCGTGAAGCGCGCTCACCGGATAAGGTTCGCCGAGTCCGAGGCTCCACAGTGACGCGGCCTCGAGCTCCCCTTGAGGGCCGTCGACCTTGTTTGCGGCCAGCACCACGGGCTTGCCGGAGCGGCGCAACAGCTTCACGACCTTCTCGTCCGAGGCGGTGGGACCTACCTTCGCGTCCACCACGAACAAGACCGCGTCGGCCATCTCGACCGCCACCTCGGCCTGCTGGGCAACCGACAGGTCGAGGCCGGTGACCTTGGCCTCCCAGCCTCCGGTGTCCATCAGCATGAAGTCGGTGCCCGCCCACTCTGCGGGGTACAGCACGCGGTCCCGGGTGACACCCGGCTTGTCCTCCACGACCGCCAGGCGCTTACCGAGAATGCGGTTGACAAGGGTCGACTTGCCCACGTTCGGACGGCCGATGACGGCGAGGGTCGGTAGCGCACGCTCAGTGACCGCCTCGGGCACGCCCTCCAGCGCCGCCAAATCCTCTGGGCTCAGGTCGTAGTCCTCGAGGCCGGCGCGCAGCGCCGCCTCGCGGATCTCGTCCATGCTCTCTTCTGGGTCCGACGCGACCGGCATCGGCGGCGGGACGTCCTCCAGGCCGTGGTACTCCTGCTCGTCGCTCATGCGTTCTCCTCAAGCCTTGCGATAGTCCGACCCCCATCATCCCCCGGTAACCGGAGGTCGGTGTCTGCCAGCGCGGCGGTGACCTGCGCACGGAGCGCCTCGGCGACCGCGTGCTGCGCCCATTCCTGACGCTTACGACCCTTGAGATCCGCGGGCGGTGCGAGCGTCACCGGGGCGCCGAATGCAGCCAGGATGCGCCGACGGGGCCGCGGCCAAATGCTGACCGGCTCCCCGGTCAAGCGGGTGCCGACGAGCGCGGTGGGCACAATGGGAGCGCCCGATTGCAGCGCCAGCCATGCGGCGCCGCCGTGCACCGCATCAGCGGTGCCGGCGCCGCGTGTTCCCTCGGGGAACATGCCGACGACGCCGCCTCTGCGGAGGACCCCCAGGCCCTGTGCCAGCGCGGAGCGCCCGGCTCCGTCCACACGGATCTGCCCCGCGGCCCGCAAGAGGGGGTCGAGGGCGCCCCGGAACATATGCGCGCCGATCAGAAAGTGGGACGGACGCGGGATGGCGCCGTGCAGCACCGGCCCGTCGATGAACCCCACATGGTTGGCGACCACGATGGCCGCTCCACGCCGCGGCAGGTTGTCGCGACCCCGCACGTCGGTGGCCCACAGGCCGCGCGCCAGGGCGACACCGAGCCACCGGGACCAACGCGGCCCCCAGGCACTCGGAGCGTCGGCTGCGCTCACAACGCGGCCTCGTGCGCGAGAGCGACGACGGCGCGCACCGCCTCTTCGATGGTGAGGTCGGTGGTGTCGAGGGTGTGGACGCCGTCGACGGCCTCGTGGAAGCTCACGACCGTGGAGTCGCGGCGGTCGCGGCCCAGGACTGCCTCGCGCACGGTGGCGATGTCGGCACCCTCGCCTGCGCGGCGCGCCACCCGCACCTCGTCGTCGGCGGTCATCAGCACCCTGACGTCCGCGTCGGGCGCGATGATGGTGGTGATATCGCGCCCTTCGACGCAGACTCCCCTGCCCTTCGAGAACCCGCCGGCGCTCTCCATGCGGATCACCTCGCGCTGCAGCTCCTGCAGGATGGGTCGCGCCTCGAGATTGGTGGCGACCTTCGACACGGTGAGGGCGACGGTGTCGGTGCGGATCTGGCGCGACACATCCTCGCCATCGAGCAGCACGCGGGGGTTGCGGGGGTCCAGCACCAGTTCGACGTTCATGGTCGCGACCATGGCCGCAACGTCGCTGGTGGCGGCAAAGTCCACCCCCTCCATCAGGCACGCCAGCGTGGCGACCCGGTAGGTCGCGCCGGTGTCGAAGTACGCGAGGCCCAGGCGGGTGGCGACCTCGCGGGCCACCGTGGACTTGCCGGTACCCGCGGGCCCGTCGATGGCGATGACAATTCCGGTCATGAGGCGGCGATCTCCCAGTCGTGTGCGATGAGCGCTGTCGTCAGCTCCGCTGCCCGGGCGGGCAGCACGTGCAAGGTGGTCAGTCCCACGGGCTGGCGAGGCGAGTGCTCGATGGTGATGTCCTCGACGTTCACGCCGACGGCAGCCACGTGAGACAGCAGGCGCAGCAACTGCCCCGGCTCGTCCGGCACGATGACCGTCACGGGGACCCAATCCCGCTTGGCGCCGCCGTGCTTTCCGGGGATTCGCGCGACCTCGAGGCGGCCGCGCTCGATGAGGTCCGTGAGGGCCTCCCCCACGTCGGAGGAGTCTCGCACGTCCTCAAGGTCGTCGATGATGTGAGTGAGGGTGGCGACGAGCGCGTGGCGGTTGAGACGGGCGATGTCGGCCCACATGCGCGGATCGGAGGCCGCGATCCGAGTCACGTCGCGCAATCCCTGCCCCGCCAACGCGACGTCGTCGGGTCCAAGCGTGCCGAGTGCCGCGGCGACGGCGGACGCTGCGACCTGCGGAGCGTGGGACACCCGGGCGACCGCCGCATCGTGCGCCTCCGCCTCCATCGACACCACGTCGCATTGCAGCGCGTGGGCGACGTGGGAGACGAGTTCGACCGCGCGAGCAGTCGCGCCGTTCGGGCACAACACCCACGGCCTGGCCTTGAACAGGTCTCCTTGCGCGGCCAACGCACCGGAAATCTCACGACCGGCCATCGGGTGCGAACCGACGTAGCGGTCGCCGTGGCCGGTGGCGTGCGCCGCCTGGGCGATGGGGGCCTTCACGCTCGCGACGTCGGTGACCACCGCATCGGCCCAGCGCTCGAGGGCACCAGCGACGACCGTCGCGGCCATGGCGGGGGGAACGGCGACGATCACCAGCTCGGGCGCGGACCCGTCGGGTGCGCTGCCCGCCCCGATCGCGTGGGCGAGGGCCTGCGTGGCCGCATCGGCGTCTTCGATCGTGACGGTCCAGCCCTCGGCCGTGAGGCCGATACCGATGGACGCACCAATGAGCCCCGCGCCAATGACGTGGGTGCGCGGCGGGGTGCCTGCCATGGCTACTGCGCCAGGTCGCGTCGCAGAGACACCGCGTCGTGAAGGTACACGTGGGTGATCTCGTCCCGAGCAAGCGGCGTCTCGGCGTGAATCATGAGCCGCACCACCAGCGGCAGCGCCCCGGGGACCGCCATCTCTTGCGCGCACATGAGCGGCACCGCCCCGAACCCGAGCTCGCGGGCCGCGGCGGCCGGGAAGTCGCTCACGATGTCGGGGGTGCAGGTGAAGATCACCGACACGATGTCGTCGGTGGCGAGGGTGTTGGCGGCCACGACGGCCTCGACCAGTTCCTGGGTGCGCTGGTGCAGGTGCTCACGCTCGTCGAGATCGAGCGTGGTCGCTCCACGGATGGCTTTCAGGGGCATGGGCACCATGGTATCGGCCACGACGCCAGGTCAGAGCCCTGCGACCTTCATCAGCGCGCCGACCTCAGCGCGTCCGAGCCGGCGCACCTGACCGGGCTGCAGGGTGCCCAGCGAGATGGGGCCAAAGTCGGTGCGGACCAGGTCGATCACCGGGTGACCGGCCTTGTCGAACATGCGCCGGACGATGCGATTGCGGCCCTCGTGCAGCTCCACCTTGACGAGCGAGGCGTCGTCGCGCACGTCCAGGATCGTGCAGTCACTCACGCGCACCGGGCCGTCGTCGAGGTCGACGCCAGCACGCAACGCCGTGCACAACGACTTGGCGACCCGCCCCTCGACCTTGGCCACGTACACCTTCGGCACGCCGTGCGTAGGGTGCGCGAGCCGGTTCGCCAACTCGCCGTCGTTGGTGAGCAGCAGCACCCCCGTGGTCTCGGCGTCGAGCCTGCCCACATGAAAGAGCCGCTCCTCGAAACCCTCGACGAACTCCTCGAGGGAGCGCCGGCCCTGCGGATCGCTCATCGTGGAGACCACGCCGATGGGCTTGTTGAGCACCGCCACGACCTTCGAGTCGTCCACGCTGATGCGCTGGTCCTTGACCTCGATGACGACCTCGTCGGGATTGACGCGCACGCCCAGTTGGTCGACGACCTCGCCGTTGACCTTGACGTCCCCACGCTCAATGAGAATCTCGCACTTGCGGCGCGAGCCCACGCCCGCCGCAGCGAGCACCTTCTGCAGTCGCACACCCTCGGGACGGTGCACCTCTAGCTCATCCATCAGCGGCCCTCTCCATCAATGTCTGCGAGGTCGGGTAGGTACGGGGCGAGCTCGGGCAGGTCGTCGAGTGACGACAACCCCAGCCGCTCAAGGAACTCGGTGGTCGTGCCGTACTGCACTGCGCCGCCCACCTCTCCTACCTCTGTCACGAGCGAACGCGCGCTCAGCGTCTTCATGACGGAATCCACGCTCACTCCCCGCACCTGCGAGATTTGCCCGCGGGTGACCGGTTGACGATACGCCACCACTGCGAGGGTCTCGAGTGCCGCCTGCGACAAGCGCGCGGACTGTCCCTCGACGATGAAGGTACCCACCGCGTCGGCGTAGAGCCGTGACGAGTAGATGCGCCATCGGCCGTCGACCTCGCGTAGCTCGAAGCCGCGCGGGGCGTCCGGGTCGGCGTACTCGTCGCGCAACCCACGCAACAGCGCGACCACCTGGTCAAGCGGAACGTCGACGGCGGCCGCGAGGTCGGACGCATCGACGGGCTCGTCGACCACCATCAGGATCGCCTCGATGGCGCCTCTGGTGTGCATGTCAGTCATTCGACCGCGCCTTCCTTGTCTCCAGCCGGGGCGTGGGAACCATCGTCAAACTCGTCGGAGACCTCGATGTCGACGTCGCCGTCGCCGCCGGTCCAGCGGATGGTGAGCTCGCCAAGGGATCGCGCTTGCTCGAAGGCCACCACCGCCTCCTTGAACAATTCAAGCAGGGCGAGGAACCGCGCGACGACCACGTTGACGGCCTCCGCGTCCTGGACCAGCGCCCGGAACGTCACTACCCGCTCGCGCTGAAGCCGGCTGGTCACGAGCGCCGCCTGCTCGCGGACGCTGACGACCGGCGCGTGCAGGTGGGAGATGTTCACCCCGGCCTGCTCGGGCTTGGGCTGCAGCGCGTGGGCCGCGAGGCGTGCCAAGTCGTCGGGCGTGATCGACCACACCAGCTCCGGCAGCAGCATCGCGAAGTGCGGCTCGAGAGCCACGTCGCGCGGCATGCGCCGGGGCGCGAGCAGCAACTGCGCGAAGGTGCCGGCGACCTGTTTGTACGCCCGGTACTGCAGCAGCCGCGCGAACAGCAGGTCGCGCGCCTCGAGGAATTCCAGGTCCTCGACGTCGTCCACCTGGCCCTGTGGGAGCAGCCGCGCGGCCTTCATGTCCAGCAATGTGGCCGCGACCACCAGGAACTCGCTGGCCTGCGACAGGTCCCAGTCCGTCTCGTGGGCGGCGATCGTGGCCAGGAACTCATCGGTGACCCGCGCCAGAGATACGTCGGTGATCTCCATCTCGTGCTTCGAGATCAACGACAACAGCAGGTCGAACGGACCCTCGAAGTTGTCAAGGTGGACCGAAAAGCCCGGGCGCGGCTCCGCGGCGGTGGCCTCGGCGGGGACGGTCACGGTCGGACGGTCGCGGTCAGGCCGCGACGCCCCACGCGACGAGTTCGCGCGCGAGCGTGCGGTACTGCTCGGCGCCGGTGTGCTTAGGGGCGAACGTGGTGATGGGCTCGGCGGCGACGGTCGCGTCCGGGAACTTCACGGTGCGGTGAATCATCGTCTGCGTGACCTTGTCGCCGAACCGCTGCCGCACGCGCTCCACGACCTCCTGGGCGTGCAGGGTGCGGCCGTCGTACATGGTGGGGATGATCGCGTCCACACTCAGGCGCGGGTTGAGGCGGTCCTGCACCTTGTCGATGGTCTCTACCAGCAGCGCCACGCCGCGCATCGCGAAGTACTCACACGCGAGCGGGATAATCACGCCGTGCGCCGCCACCAGCGCGTTGACGGTGAGCAGGCCGAGGGATGGCTGGCAGTCGATCAGCACCACGTCGTAGTCGTCGAGGATGGGGCGTAGGCCGCGCGCGAGCGTCGACTCCCGGGCCACCTCACCCACCAGCTGCACCTCGGCGGCCGACAGGTCGATGTTGGCCGGCACCAGGTCGAGTCCGTCGACAGGGGTCTTGCGGACGATCTGGTCAATGCTGACCGAGGACCGCATGAGCAGGTCGTAGACGGTGGTGTCGAGTTCGTTGGGGTTGACGCCCAGCCCCGCCGATGCGGCACCCTGGGGGTCGAAGTCCACGACCAGCACCTTGCGTCCGTACTCCGCCAGCGCCGCGGCGAGGTTGACCGTGGTGGTGGTCTTCCCCACGCCACCCTTCTGGTTGCACAGGGCGATCACTCGGGCCGGGCCGTGCCCTCGCAGGGGGGTCGGTTCGGGGAAGTCTGTCACGCGGCCCACACTACCGAACCGGGAGGTGGCCACTCAGCGGGCTCGCGGGTGCGTCGCGGCATAAACCTCGCGCAACGCGTCCTGCGTCACGGCGGTGTAGATCTGGGTGGTGGTCACCGAGGCGTGCCCGAGCAGTTCCTGAACCACCCTGACATCCGCGCCGCCGGACAGCAGGTGGGTCGCGAAGGAGTGCCGCAGCGTGTGCGGGGACACGCCGTCGATCCCGGCGCGCTCCGACGCCACCTTGAGGATCGCCCACGCGCTCTGGCGGGACAGCCGGGAGCCGCGGGTGTTAAGAAAGAGCGCCGCGGTGCCCCGGCCCGACTGAGCCAGCGCGGACCTGGCACGCACCAGGTAGGCATCGAGCGCATCCGCCGCATAGGCACCGATGGGCACCACCCGCTCCTTGCGCCCCTTGCCCCGGAGCAGCACCGCCTGCTCCCCCGGCGCGAGCGCGACGTCGTCGACGTCGAGCCCGATTGCCTCGGAGATGCGCGCGCCGGAGGCGTAGACCAGTTCCAACAGCGCCCTGTCCCGCACGGGCGCGACCCCGTCGCCTGCGCCCGCCTGGTCGAGGATTCGCGCGACGTCGTCGGTGGAGATCGCCTTGGGCAGGCGTTTGGGGACGGCGCGCGGCTTCACGTCGAGCGAGGGGTTGTCCCGCGTCCACCCCTCCGCGACGGCGAACTTGTGCCAGCCACGCACGGCCACGACGGTGCGCGAGGCCGATGCGGGGGCCAGCGCGCGCCCGCCATCGGCTCCGGTGCCAATCGCCTCGGCGAACGCGGCGACGTCCGCGCGGGTGGCGTCCGAGAGTCCCGGCCGCCCGCGGCCGTTCAGGAACGTCTCGTAGCGCCCCAGGTCCCGGCGGTAGGCGGAGACGGTGTTGGTGCTGAGGCCCCGCTCGACGGTGACGTGGGCGAGATAGGCCTCGCGCTCGTCTGCGAGCACGCTCAGCCCTGGAAGACGGTCAGTGCGTCCGGCAGGAAGGGGTCGATCAACACGGCAGCGAACACGATGCTGAGGTACGTGATCGAGTCCCGGAACAGGCGCATCTCACGCAGCTTGGACTCGCCGCGCTCCGAGCGCCTGTACAGCTGGACGCAGCCGCCGACGAACCAAGCACCGGCCCCTGCGGAGACCGCGAGGTAGACCCAGGTCATGCCGGCGACGGGCACGAGTGCGAGGGTGGCCGCCACCATCGCGATCGCGTAGGCAATCATCTCAAGCGCGACACGATGCGTCGACGCCACCACCGGCAGCATCGGCACCTCGGCGGTGGCGTAGTCGCGACGGAACCGCATGGACAGCGGCCAGTAGTGCGGCGGGGTCCAGAAGAAGATCACGGCGAACAGCAGCACCGGCGTCCACGACAGGGACTCGGTGACCGCGGCCCAGCCGATCAGCACCGGCATGCAACCCGCGAGCCCGCCCCACACGATGTTCTGCGACGTGCGACGCTTCAAGATCAGGGTGTAGCCCACGGCATAGCCGAGGATCGCCAACACCGCCAGTACCGTCGCCAGCGGTGAGTCCACGACCCAGTAGAACCACGCGGTCGACGCGATGCTGAGCACCCACGCGAACGCCAGGGCGGCGCGCGGGGTCACGGCCCCGGTCACCAGCGGGCGGTTCTGAGTGCGCTTCATGACCGCGTCGATGTCGCGGTCGAGGTAGCTGTTGAATGCGTTGGCGCCGCCGGCGGCCAGCGTGCCACCGATGAGGGTCGCCACCACGAGCCACCACGAAGGCCAGCCACCCGCCGCGAGCACCATCGTGGGGATGGTGGTGACGAGCAGCAACTCGATGATCCGGGGCTTCGCGAGTGCCACGTAGGCCTTCGTCCTCCGGGTGGCGATCAGCCAGCGCGGCACGGCGGGCGCGGGCACCTCGTCGGTCACGGAGGCGGCAGAATGCATGTCATCCATCCTACCCGCGCGTGACCGCCCGGAGCCCCAGGCGGCTCGGCCGCGCGAGGGCCGTCCCGCCGGTGTGGCTACGCGCGCGCGGGCGCGCCCATCAAGTGACGTGATGCGTGCTCGCCGCCGCCCTATGGCCGCTAGGCTGGCGAGGAATCATCACACGAGTCCATGGGAGAATTCTGTGACTGTCAACTGGACCGACGCGGACCGCCGCGCCGTCGATACCCTCCGCGTCCTAGCCGCCGACGCCGTCGAGAAGGTCGGTAACGGCCATCCGGGCACCGCGATCTCGCTCGCGCCCGCCGCGTACCTGCTCTATCAGAACGTGATGCGTCACGATCCGTCAGACTCACGCTGGCTGGGCCGCGACCGGTTCGTGCTGTCGGCGGGGCACTCGTCGCTCACCCAGTACCTGCAGCTGTTCGCGAGCGGGTATGACCTGAACCTTGACGACATCAAGGCGCTGCGCACCTGGGAATCCCGTACCCCGGGCCACCCCGAGTTCCACCACACCGACGGCGTCGAGACCACCACCGGCCCGCTCGGCCAGGGCCTTGCGACCGCGGTTGGCATGGCCATGGCGGCGCGCCGAGAGCGCGGGCTGCTCGACCCCAACGCGGCCCCCGGTGAGAGCCCCTTCGACCACCACATCTACGTGATCGCGTCCGATGGCGACCTGCAGGAAGGCGTCTCCTCCGAGGCATCCTCCCTCGCCGGCACCCAGGAGCTCGGGAACCTCATCGTGCTGTGGGACGACAACAACATCTCGATCGAGGACGACACTGACGTCGCCTTCACCGAGGACGTGATTGCCCGCTACGCCGCATACGGGTGGGACACCCACCATGTGGCGTGGAAGAAGGCCGGCGAGCCCTACGTCGAAGACATCGACGCTCTCGCGGCCGCATTCGCCGCCGCAAAGGCCGAGACCGGCAAGCCCTCGTTCATCGCGCTCAGCACAATCATCGGCTGGCCGTCGCCCACTAAGCAGGACACCGGCGGCATTCACGGCTCCAAGTTGGGCGGCGACGAGGTCAAGGCCCTCAAGGAGGTGCTCGGGTTCGACCCCGAGAAGACCTTCGACGTCGAGCCCGAGACTCTCGAGCACGCCCTCAAGGTGCGCGAGCGCGGCCAGCAGGCGCACTCGGACTGGAACGGCCTACTCGCCCGCTGGGAGGCGGAGAACCCTGAGCGCGCCGAACTCCTCGCCCGCTTCAACTCCGAGAAGCTCCCCGAAGGCTGGACGGACGCCCTGCCGACCTTCGAGGCCGGCAAGTCCATGGCCACGCGTGCCGCCTCCGGAAAGGTGCTCTCCGCACTGGCACCCGTGCTGCCCGAGCTCTGGGGCGGCTCCGCCGACCTCGCCGGCTCGAACAACACCACCATGGACGGCGAGCCGTCGTTCCTGCCCGAGCACCGGTCCACGGACAAGTTCACGGGCCACATCTACGGGCGCACCCTCCACTTCGGGATCCGCGAGCACGCCATGGGCGCGATCCTCAACGGCATCGCGCTCCACGGACCCACCCGCGCGTACGGCGGCACGTTCCTGACGTTCTCCGACTACATGCGCCCCGCCGTTCGCCTGGGTGCCCTGATGAAGGCGCCCAGCATCTTCGTGTGGACGCACGACAGCATCGGCCTGGGTGAGGACGGCCCGACCCACCAGCCCATCGAGCACCTTGCGGCGCTGCGCGCCATCCCTGGACTCGCGGTGGTGCGTCCGGCCGATGCGAATGAGACGTCGTACGCATGGCGCGGCATCCTCGAGCGCGTCGAGGGGCCCGCTGGCATCATCCTGACGCGCCAGAACGTGCCCACCTTCGACCGTAGCCACCTGGGTAGCGCCGAGGGCGTCCTCAAGGGCGGCTACGTCTTGGCGGACACCGACGGCACGCCCGACGTGGTGCTGATCGGCACCGGCTCGGAGGTTCAGCACGCGCTGGGCGCCAAGGAACTGCTCGCCAAGGAAGGCGTCCAGGCCCGCGTGGTTTCGATGCCGTGCCGGGAGTGGTTCGACAACCAGGATGAGGCCTACCGCGAGTCGGTTCTCCCCGCCGCAGTGAAGGCGCGCGTCGCCGTCGAGGCGGGCATCGCCCTGTCGTGGCACGACCTGGTCGGCGACGCCGGGCGGATCGTGTCGATCGAGAGCTACGGCGCCTCGGCTGACGCGGACCTGTTGTTCGAGAAGTACGGGTTCACCGCGGAGAACGTGGCCGCGCACGCGCGCGAGTCCCTCGCCGCCGCCAAGTGACTCGACGCGGCACGCGGACGGCACCCGCCGCCCGCGTGCCGCGCACCACCGAACTGAAGGGCACCCCCACGTGAACAACCCCCTGCGTGATCCCCGGGATCGCAGGCTTCCCCGCATCGCCGGCTCGTGTGGCCTCGTGATGTTCGGCGTCACGGGCGACCTCGCCCGCAAGAAGCTGATGCCGGCCGTGTACGACCTCGCCAACCGCGGCCTGTTACCGCCCGCCTTCGCGCTCACGGGCTTTGCCCGACGTGACTGGGAGCGGCAGGACTTCGAGGAGGTCGTGTACAACTCGGTGCGTGAGAACGCGCGCACGCCGTTCCGCGACGAGACCTGGAAGCAGCTCGCGGAGGGGATCCGGTTCGTCCAGGGCACGTTCGACGACCCTGAGGCGTTCCAGGAACTGCGCCGGACCGTGGAGGAGCTCGACGAGCGCCGCGGCACCGGCGGCAACCACGCGTTTTACCTGTCGATCCCGCCCTCCGCCTTCCCCCAGGTGCTCACCCAGCTGCGGGACTCCGGCCTGTCGGATCCGCGCGAAGGCGCGTGGCGCCGCGTCGTGATCGAGAAGCCCTTCGGGCACGACCTCGAGTCCGCGAATGAGCTCGATGCCGTGGTGTCCGAGGTCTTCCCCCCGGACGCTGTCTTCCGCATCGACCACTACCTCGGCAAGGAGACGGTGCAGAACCTGCTCGCGCTGCGCTTCGCGAACCAGTTGTTCGAGCCCATCTGGAACAGCCAGTACATCGACCACGTGCAGATCACCATGGCGGAGGACATCGGCATCGGCTCGCGGGCGGGCTACTACGACGGCATCGGGCAAGCGCGCGACGTCATCCAGAACCACCTGCTGCAGTTGTTTGCCTTGACCGCGATGGAAGAGCCCGCGACCTTCGACGCCAACGACCTGCGGGACGAGAAGGAGAAGGTGCTGCGCGCGGCAAAGCTCCCCGCCGACCTTGGCGCCAATACCGCCCGCGGGCAGTACGCCGCGGGTTGGCGCGGCGGCGAGCAAGTGGGCGGCTACCTCGACGAGGACGGGATCGACCCCGACTCGACCACCGAGACGTATGCCGCGATCCGACTGGATGTGCAGAACCGGCGCTGGGCCGGCACCCCGTTCTACCTGCGAGCAGGCAAGCGCCTGGGCAGGCGGGTGACCGAGATCGCGCTGGTGTTCAAGAAGGCCCCGAGCCCGTACTTCCAGGAGATCGAAGGGGTCGACGTAGGCAACAACGCGCTCGTCATTCGGGTACAGCCGGACGAGGGCGTCACCCTGCGGTTCGGCTCGAAGGTGCCGGGTACGCAGATGGAGGTTCGCGACGTCACCATGGACTTCGCGTACGGCAACTCGTTCGTCGAATCCTCCCCCGAGGCCTACGAGCGCCTCATCCTGGACGTGCTGCTGGGTGACCCGCCGCTGTTCCCCCGCCACGAGGAGGTCGCGCTGTCCTGGAAGCTGCTGGACCCGGTCACGGCATACTGGGAGTCACAGGGCCAGCCGGATCAGTACCGTTCCGGCACGTGGGGCCCGGCGAGCGCGGATGCGATGCTCGCCAAAGATGGCCGCGTCTGGAGGCGCCCATGATCTACGACATGCCGCGTACCACCACCTCGGCGATCAACAAGCAGTTGGTGCAGGCGCGCAAGGACTACGGCGTGATCACCCTCGGCCGCGTGATGACGCTGGTCATCGACGCCACTGACGCCGACGTCGAGGACGCGATCAGCACCGCGAACGTCGCGTCACGCGAACACCCCTGCCGCATCATCGTGCTGTCCCCGGAGGAGTGCGGCGACGACTGCCTGAATGCGGAGCTGCGCGTGGGCGGCGACGCGGGTGCCTCCGAGGTCGTGGTGCTGCGCCCGTCCGGCGAACAGGTCGCGCATGCCGACACGCTCGTGACTCCCCTGCTGCTTCCCGACGCGCCCATCGTGGCGTGGTGGCCGGCTGCGGTTCCCGCGGCCGCCGCCGGCTCCGGCATCGGGCGGATGGCCGCGCGGCGCATCACCGACACCAAGGGCGAGGACAGCCCGGGCGAGGTGCTCGCGCGTCTCGCTGGCGCCTACCAGCCGGGGGACACCGACCTGGCCTGGACGCGGGTCACCCGCTGGCGCGCGCTGCTCGCCGCGGCGCTCGAGCAGGTAGGCGACCGTGAGGTCACCAAGGCGCGGCTCCACGGCGATACCGGCAGCCCGTCGATTCTGCTGCTCGGGGCCTGGCTCCAGCACGCATTGGGCTGCGAGTTCGAGGCGACGTACTCGGACCAGGTGCGAGGCCTTCAGTCGATCGTGCTGGAGACTCCCTCCGGGGAGATCGGTATCCACCGGCCGGATGGCCACAATGCCACCCTCACTCAGCCCGGGCATCCCGACCACACCATCGCGCTGCCCGCCCGGTCCCTGGGCGACTGCCTGGCGGAGGAACTGCGGCGCCTGGACGACGATCCGGTGTACGGCGAGACCCTGGCGCAGTACGCGCAGCTGCGGAGCGCATCGTGACGGCGGCCCGAGAGGTCATCGTCTACGCCGATGCCGACGCCCTCGCGGAGGCGACGGCCGCGCGCCTGTTGCTCCGCATCGGCGACACGCTCGCGCACCGCGACCGCGTCGACGTGGTTCTCACCGGCGGCACGGTGGGGATCGCGACCCTCGCCGCTGCCGCCGCATCGCCCCTCGCGGCTGCCATCGACTGGACCGACGTCCACGTCTGGTGGGGAGACGAGAGATTCGTCGCAGCGGGGCACGAGGACCGCAACGAGGGCCAGGCTCAGTCCGCTCTGCTCTCGTCCCTGCCGCTGCCCGAGGAGAACATTCACCGGATGGGCGCCGAGGGCCCCTTCGACTCCGCAGAGTCCGCCGCGCGGTCCTACGCGCGCGAGTACGCCGAGGCGGGTTCTGTCGCGTTCGATATCTTGATGCTCGGGCTCGGTCCCGACGGCCACGTGGCCTCGCTGTTCCCCGGCCACCCCGGCTACGGCGCCACGGGTTCGACCGTGATCGCCGTCCACGACTCCCCCAAACCGCCGCCCACGCGCGTCTCGCTGTCGCTTGAGACGATCAACGCGGCCCGCGAGGTGTGGGTGGTCGCCGCGGGCGCGGCGATGGCTGTGGTGGTGGCGCGCTGCGTGGGGGGCCACACCACCCTGCGGGGCGCCGGGGTCCGCGGCGCCGACCGGACCCTGTGGCTGATTGACGCTGCAGCCGCCACTCATATCTGATCAGCACATGACACGGCTTCCGCGGGTGCATAGGTGGCGTGACCGGCTGACGTGGGAGCGCCGTCAGGTATGGATCTATGCGGGTGCCATCATGCTAGGCCTTGCTTTGGGCAGTATCGCGCCGGGCATCGGGCCCGTCGCCGAGTTCCTGTTGTGGCCCTTCCTGGCAACGCTGCTGTACACGGCGTTCGTTCAGGTACCGCTCCGGCACCTCTTCGATGCGTGGCGCGACGTCCGCTTCGCCACTGCCACCCTGGTCGGTAACTTCGTGGTGCTGCCCCTGTTCGTGTGGGCCGCAGTGGGGTTTCTCCCCGACGACCCTGCTATTCGTCTGGGAGTCCTGCTTGTCCTGCTGGTGCCGTGCACGGACTGGTTCATCAGCTTCACGCAGATCGCCGGTGGAGACGTCTCGCGCGCCATCGCGGTGACCCCGATCAACCTCGTCCTGCAGCTCCTACTCCTGCCCCTGTACCTGCTCCTCATGGCCCGCGAGGAAGTGACGGGCCTGGTGTCGGGCGAGGTGATCGCGCCGGCACTGCTGATCGTGCTCCTGCCGCTCGCCGCCGCCGCGTTCACCGAGCAGTGGATCGAACGACGGCCCTCGCGCACGGCCGTCCGGGATCGGGCGGCGTGGGCCCCCGTCCCCCTGCTCACCGCCGTCGTGTTTCTCATCGCCACCGCTCAGGTCGAGACGGTGGCGGCATCGCTCGACGTGCTCCCCACGGTCGTGCCCGTGTTCGTGGCGTTTCTCGCGGCCGCAGCCGTCACCGCCAAGGCATTGGCGAAGGCGTTTACGCTCCCCGCTGCCCAGGGCCGGACGCTTGCCTTCGGCCTGAGTACCCGCAACTCGTTCGTCGTGCTGCCTCTCGCGCTCGCGCTGCCTGCCGGCCTTGAGGTCGCAGCGGTCGTGATCGTCGTGCAATCGCTCGTAGAGCTGCTCGGCATGGTGCTGTTCGTGTGGTGGATTCCCCGAGTGTTTAGGACCGAAACGGACGCTACAGCCGCGCCTTGACGGCCTCGACGATGGTCGTGATGTCGTAGTCGTCGGGCTTCGAGTAGATGACCTCGCCGTCCGCGCGGATCGTGAAGACGCCCTTCTCCCCAGGCTTGAGCGTCGCGCCGACGAGCCCCTGGCCGAAGGTGCTGAGCAGGGTCCGCTGAGCGTCAATCGCGCGGTCCAAGTAGTCGCAGGGGACGCAGTACTCGATCTCGATCTGCATGGCTCTCCTCGTATTCGTGACGGGCAATCCACCCGCCGGTCACGACGCTACCTGGTGCGTCCGCCCTTCCAGGACGCGGCCGATGCGGGCTTCTAGAATGCACGAGACCGCCCGGCCCTGACGGGGCGCGGGCGGTCTCGAGAGCTCGTGCGGGGAGTTAGTCCGCGACAGTCACGCGACGCGATCGCAGCACATCGAGCGCCTCGGCAAGCAGAGCCTCGCCCTCCTCTTCGGAACGGCGCTCCTTCACGTACGCAAGGTGCGTCTTGAAGGGCTCGTTGCGAATGGGCTCGGGCGGGTTCTCCGCGTCGAGCCCCGCCGGGAAGCCGCACTTAGGACAATCCCACTCGAGTGGAATCTCCGGTGCCTCTCCCGCGTCGCCCATCGCGAAACTCGGTGCCGTGACGTGGCCACGCGCGCAGTAGTAATGGACCATCTGACGAGGCGCGGACTCGCCGCGCTCATCCTCGCCGAGCGGTCCTGCTCCTACTCGCGACCCACGGATCGCACTGCCACTTGCCATGATTCCCCCTCGGAATTGGCTTTACAACGAGAACCGGGCGATCAAACCCAGCAGGACTACGATCATGGCCCACACGACGGCGAGGATCCAGGTGATGCGCGAAAGATTACGCTCGCCCACCGCCGAGGACTGCACTCCCGAGGCGAAGCCGCCGCCGAACATATCGGTGATGCCGCCGCCGCGTCCGCGGTGAATCAGCACCAGGCCGATCAGGATGACACTGGTGATCGCCAGCAACACCCACAGCGTGGTCTCGAGAATCTCCACAGCTCTCCTTCAGATCCGAATCGAACGCCTACCAGGATACGCGACGACTGCCCCGGTGAGGACCGGTTACAGGCCCACCTGGTGGGAACGGAAGCGGGCGATCTTCGCGAACTCCTCAGGATCGAGGCTCGCACCGCCCACCAGGCCGCCGTCGACGTCCGTCTCCGCCATCAACTGCGCGATGGATCCAGACTTCACCGAGCCGCCATAGAGCACGCGCACGCCGTCGGCGAGCTCCGCGTCGTACAGCTCCGCGAGGCGCCCACGAATCGCTGCGCACACCTCCTGCGCATCGGCCGGGGTCGCGACCTCGCCGGTGCCGATGGCCCACACGGGCTCATAGGCGATGACGACGTCCTTGGCCTTGTCCGCCGGCAGGCCGGCGAGGGAGCCGTCGAGCTGGGCGAGCGTGTACTCGACCTGGCGGCCCTCCTTGCGGATGTCGAGGCCCTCGCCCACGCACACGATCGGCACGATGCCGCTCGCGAATGCCGCGGCGGCCTTCGCGGCCACGACCTCGTCGGTCTCGCCGTGGTACTCACGCCGCTCCGAGTGGCCCACGGCGACGTAGGAGACGCCGAGCTTCGCCAGCTGCGAGCCGCCCACCTCGCCGGTGTAAGCGCCTGAGGCGTGCTGGGAGATGTCCTGGGCGCCGTACTTGAGCTCGAGCTGATCCGCGTCGACCAGGGTCTGCACGGAGCGGATCGAGGTGAACGAGGCCAGCACCGCGACCTCCACGTCTGCGAAGTCGTGCTTCGCGTCGCGCAGCAGCCAGGCGAGCTTCTGGACGGTGTGGGTGGCCTCGAGGTGGTCGAGGTTGAGCTTCCAGTTGCCTGCGATCAGCGGGGTACGTGCCATAGGTCAGTCCTCCAAAACGGCGAGGCCCGGCAGGACCTTACCTTCGAGCAGTTCGAGCGACGCTCCGCCGCCCGTAGAAATGTGGCTAAAACCGGCCTCGTCGAAGCCCAGTCGACGCACGGCGGCGGCAGAGTCGCCACCACCGACGACAGAGAAGCCGTCCGAGTCGATCATCGCCTGCGCGACGGCCTTGGTGCCGCCGGCGAACGCCTCGAATTCGAACACGCCCATGGGGCCGTTCCAGACGATCGTCTTCGCGTCGGCGATCTTCGCCGCGAAAGCCTTGGCCGCGACGGGGCCGATGTCGAGCCCCATCCAACCGTCGGGGATCTGGTCTGCGGGCACCGTCTTGCGGTCCGCGTCCGCGGCGAACGCGGATGCGACCTCGATGTCCTCGGGCAGCACGATCTCCACCCCGGACTCCTCGGCCGTCTTCAGGTAGCCCTTGACGGCCTCGATCTGGTCCTCTTCGAGCAGCGAGGAGCCCACTGAGTGACCCTTGGCGGCGAGGAACGTGAAGACCATCCCGCCACCGATCAGCAGGCGGTCTGCCTTGCCCAGCAGGTTGGCGATGACGCCCAGCTTGTCGGAGACCTTGGAACCGCCGAGCACGACCACGTAGGGGCGCTCCGGGTCGGTGGTGGCCCTGGACAGCGACTCGACCTCGTTCTGCACGAGTGTGCCGGCAGCCGCCGGCAGCTGCTTCGCGATGTCGTACACGGACGCCTGCTTGCGGTGGACCACGCCGAAGCCGTCGGACACGAACGCGTCCGCGAACGCGGCGAGCTCGCCGGCGAGCGCCTCGCGTTCCGCGTCCACCTTCGAGGTCTCGCGGGAATCGAAGCGGACGTTCTCGAGCATGGCGACCTGGCCGGACTCGAGCGCCGCGACGGTCGCGGCTGCGGATTCGCCCACCACGTCCTCCGCGAGCGTGACGGGCTTGCCGAGCAGCTCCGCGAGGCGGGCCGCGGCGGGGGCAAGCGAATACTTGGGGTTGGGCTCGCCGTCGGGCCGGCCCAGGTGCGCGGTCACGATGACGGCGGCACCGGCATCGAGAAGGGCCTGAATGGTCCCGACCGATGCGCGCACGCGGCCGTCGTCGGTAATGGTGGTGCCGTCGAGCGGCACGTTGAGGTCGGAGCGAACCAGTACCTTCTTGCCGGTCAGGTCGCCGAGGCTGTCTATCGTCTTCATGATGAAAGTCCTTAGAGGTCCAGATACGACAACGTCCGCGCACGCCGAGCGTGCGCGGACGTTGCCATGATCACAGGTGGTCGTGAATTAGAGCTTCTCGCCCATGTAGACCGTGAGGTCCACGAGGCGGTTCGAGTAGCCCCACTCGTTGTCGTACCAGCCGACGACCTTGACCTGGTCGCCCATGACCTTGGTCAGGCCGGCGTCGAAGATGCACGAGGCCGGGTCGGTCTCGATGTCCTTGGACACGATCGGGTCCTCGGTGTAGACGAGGAAGCCCTTCATGGGGCCCTCGGCGGCCTTCTTGACGATCGCGTTGACCTCTTCCACGGTGGTCTCACGCGATGCCGTGAACGTCAGGTCGGTCGCAGAACCGGTGGGCGTCGGCACGCGCAGCGCGTAGCCGTCCAGCTTGCCCTTGAGCTCCGGCAGCACCAGCGCGACAGCCTTCGCCGCACCCGTGGTGGTCGGGACGATGCTCAGCGCGGCGGCGCGTGCGCGGCGCAGGTCCTTGTGCGGAGCGTCGTGCAGGTTCTGGTCGGCGGTGTAGGCGTGGATCGTGGTCATCAGACCCCGCTCGATGCCCAGCCCGTCGTTGAGCGCCTTCGCCATCGGCGCGAGGCAGTTGGTGGTGCACGACGCGTTCGAGACGATGTGGTGAGACTCGGGGTCGTAGTCCTCGTGGTTCACGCCCATCACGAAGTTGGCGTCGAGGTTCTTGCCGGGGGCCGAGATGATGACCTTCTTAGCGCCGGCCGCGATGTGAGCCTTAGCCTTCTCGCCGTCCGTGAAGAATCCGGTGGACTCGATGATGACGTCCGCGCCCAGGTCTGCCCACTTCAGGTTCGCGGGGTCGCGCTCCGCCGAGGCGGCGAAGGTGTGCCCGCCCACGGTGATGCTGTCCTCGGTGAACGAGACGTCCTTGCCGAGGCGGCCCAGGATGGAGTCGTACTTGAGCAGGTGCGCGAGGGTCGCGTTGTCCGTGAGGTCGTTGATTCCCACGATCTCGATGTCCGCGCCAGACACGAGTACTGCGCGGAAGAAGTTGCGTCCGATGCGGCCGAAGCCGTTAATGCCGACCTTGATGGTCACTGTTGATCTCCTCGACGTGCGCCGGTCAACACCGGCGCGGTTGTAGGTGGTATCAGGAGCGCACGGCGACGTGCGCGGGGAGCCTGTGCTGAACAGGCCGCTCAGGCCAGCCTACTACCTTCATAGTCACGCCGGCACGGTACGAAAGTCCTGCAAACTGTCAGTCGAGCTCGAGCAGTTCCTGGCTGATTCCGGCCTCGGTGTCGGGGATCCCCAACTCCTCCGCCCGCTTGTCCGCGGTCGCGAGCAGCCGCCGGATGCGGCCTGCGACGGCGTCCTTCGTGAGCTGCGGCGACGCGAGCTTGCCGAGCTCCTCGAGCGATGCGTCACGGTTCTCCAGGCGCAGCCGTCCGGCCTCCTGCAAGTGGTCGGGCACGTCGTCGCCCAGGATCTCGAAGGCGCGGTGCACCCTGGCCCCCGCCGCGACGGCCGCCTGCGCCGAACGGCGCAGGTTGGCGTCATCGAAGTTCGCCAGGCGGTTCGCGGTGCCGCGCACCTCGCGCCGGGTGCGCTTGTTCTCCCACTCCAGCACAGAGTCGTGCGCGCCCAGGCGCGTCAGCAGTTGAGAGATGGCCTCGCCGTCGCGAATCACCACGCGGTCGATGCCTCGCACCTCGCGAGACTTCGCACTCACCCCTAGCCGCCGCGCGGCACCCACAAGCGCGAGGGCGGCTTCGGGTCCGGGCGAGGTCACCTCGAGGGCCGAGGACCGCCCGGGCTCGGTGAGCGAGCCGTGAGCGAGGAACGCGCCGCGCCAGGCGGCGACCGTGTCCTCCATCGAACCCCCCACGACCTGCGGCGGCAGGCCCCTGACGGGGCGCCCCCGGTGGTCTAGCAAGCCCGTCTGGCGCGCCAGGGACTCACCCTCCTTGACCACGCGGACCACGTAGCGGTTGCCCTTCTTGAGCCCTCCGCCGGACACGACGATGATCTCGCTCGTGAGGCCGTAGACGTCGTGGATGAAACCGCGCAGTCGACGGGCGGCGATCGCGGTGTCCAGCTCCGCCTCGATCACGATGCGCCCGGACACGATGTGGAGGCCGCCGGCGAACCTCAGCGTCGTCGCTACCTCCGCCTTGCGAGCCGACGTCTTCTCGACGGCGACGCGCGCGAGCTCGTCCTTCACCTGAGCGGTCAATGCCATGGCGCTATCCTGCCACTCCTCGCACGAAGTGGCGGACCGCGAGTCCCCGTGCAGAGGCCACCCGGGCCAGCTCCCGGCGCAGCGCGTCGGGATCGTGTGCGGGTGCGCCACGAGCGTCGCGCACGCGTGCCGTCACGAGCGTCGCACCCCATTGCGCGACCGCGTCCGCGAGTCCCGGCTCGTCCCGGTGCTCCTCGTCGATGAGCACGGTGCCGGGCACGAACTCCGGCGCCATCCGCTGCAACGCACGCACGTCGTCGGCTCGCCCCGTGCCGGCCGTCTCCTCGTCGTCGTGGCCAACGTTCAGCACGAGGACGCAGCGCCCGCCGGCCCGGACCAGGGCCTCGGCGACGGGTCGCACCATGAAGTGGGTGAGCACCGAGGTGTACCAACTTCCGGGGCCGAGCACCACCAGGTCCGCACGGTCGATCGCGTCAGTCGTCTCGCGCGGCACGGCGGGCTGTGCCGGCGACAACCGCAGCTCCTCGATCGCTCCGTGCGCCGTCGCGACCGCCACCTGGCCGACCACTTCACGGATGCCCACGCTGTCGCGCACGATCGCCCTCACCTCGAGCGGATCCGAGGACAGCGGCAACACCTTGCCGTGAGCCTGCAGCAGGCTCGCGACCCATGCCAGTCCGTCGACGACGTCCCCGTTGCGTTCCCACAGCGCGGCGATCAGCAGGTTGCCGAGCGCGTGGCCGTTGAGCGGACCATCGGTCGTGAATCGCCACTGCAGCACATCGCGCCAGGTGCGGCCCCAATCGTTATCGGCACACAGAGCGCTGAGCGCCATGCGAAGGTCCCCGGGCGGCACGATTCCCAGCTCTGACCGGAGTCGCCCTGAGGATCCGCCGTCGTCCGCCACGGTCACGATTGCTGTCAGTTCGGGCGTGAGGTCCCTAAGAGCGGTGAGCGACGCGTAGAGCCCGTGACCGCCCCCCAAAGCGACGATTCGCGCGTCGCCGGTCATGTGCCGGTCCGGTCCCGGTGAGTAGTACGAACTTGATGGCCGCGCGCACTCAAGGCCGCGCCGAGCGCCTCCGCGATAGCCACGGACCGGTGCCGACCGCCCGTGCACCCGACCGCGATCGTCACCGAGTGCTTGTCGTGCGCGCGGTAGTGCCGGAGCGCGCCATGCACGACCTCGGCGTAGCCGTCGATGAACTCGCGCGCGCCGTCGGAGCTGAGCACGTGGTCCCGCACGGGCGCGTCCAGGCCGGTGAGGGCTCGCAGTTCGGGTCGCCAGTGAGGGTTGTCGAGGAACCGCACGTCCGCGACGTAGTCGGCGTCGGCGGGCAGCCCATTCTTGAACCCGAACGACAGCACGTTGACCTGCAGAGCGGGAACCTCATCCGCGACCTCCGCCGTCATCACGTCGCGCAGCTGGTGCACGTTGAGCGCCGAGGTATCGATCACGAGGTCCGCCCGGTCCCTGACTGCTGTCACCCGCTCACGTTCCCTGGCGATCCCCTCCAAGATGGTGCCCTCCGCCTGCAAGGGGTGCGGGCGCCGCGCCTCTTCGAAGCGGCGCACCAACGCGGCGTCCGACGCGTCCAGGAACAGCACCCGCACGGGCACGCCCTTGGTCTCCAGGTCATCCATCACGGTGTCGAGATCCTGGAAGAACTCGCCGCCGCGGACATCGACCACCGCCGCGAGCCGGCGTTGCGCCTCGCCGGCGATGTGCGCCGAGACCAGCCCGGCGAGCAGGTGCGGCGGCAGGTTGTCGACCACGTACCACCCCAGGTCGGCGAGTACCGCCGCCGCCTTGGTCCGTCCCGCTCCCGACATACCCGTCAGCACGAGCAGTTCCGGGATCGTGCCTGGCGGCTCGAAGACGGGTCGCGGAATTCCGGAGGGGTACGTGACTGCCGATGCCTCGTCGCTCATGACCCCAGCATGCCATCGCTGCCGCGTACCGCGGCATGGATTGTCGCCGCCGTGCGCGCGCCGATGCCGGGCACCAGCGCAATTTGCTCGACCGAGGCCTCGCGCACCTTGGCGAGGGAACCGAAGTGGCGGATCAGTGCGGTCGCCCTCGTGGGTCCCACACCGACCAGTTCGTCAAGGGCCGAGGCCTTCATGGCCTTGCCCCGGCGGCTGCGATGGCGGGTGATCGCGAATCGGTGGGCCTCATCCCTGAGTCTTTGCAGCAGGAACAGGGCCTCGGAGCCGCGGGGCATGATGACCGGAAACTCCTCCCCTGGCACCCACACCTCCTCGAGCCGTTTCGCCAGCCCCACCACCACAATGTGCTCGAGACCCAACGCGTCGAGCGCCTCGCGGGCAACATTCACCTGAGGCAGGCCACCGTCGACTAGCACGAGCTGCGGGGGGTACGCGAACCGCGCCGTGTCCCGCTCCTCAGGAGGCAGCGCCGACTCCTCGAGGTAACGCCGGAAGCGGCGCGTGAGCACCTCCCGCATGGCCGCGGTGTCGTCGGTGCCGTCCGCGATCGAGAACTGGCGGTACTCCGCCTTGCGCGGCAAGCCATCTTCGAACACGACCATGGAGCCCACCTGATTGGTGCCGCCGGTGTGCGAGATGTCGTAACACTCGATGCGCAGGGGCGCGCTGGCCATCTGGATCGACTCTTGCAGCTCCTGCAACGCCAGCGACCGCGTGGTGAGGTCCGACGCCCTTTTGAGTCGGTGCTGCTCAAGGACCTGGCGCGCGTTCTGATGCCCCGTCTGGGCGAGCTCCGCCTTCTTGCCGCGTGTGGGCACCTTCATCACCACCGCGGTCCCGCGGATCCCGCGCAGCCACTCGCGTAGCGCATCGGCGCCCTCGGGCAGGGCCGGCACCAGCACCTCCCCTGGCACCTCTTCGCGATCCGCCCCCGCGTACGCCTCCTGAATCAGCTGCGCCACCATGCCGGGGATCCCCAGCGGCTCGGGTTTATCCACCACCCACCCCCGCTCGCCCGTGATGCGGCCGTCCCGCACGTGGAACACGTGCGCCGCGGCCTCCATCTCGTCATCGAGCAGGCTAAAGATGTCCGCATTCGTGCCGGCCGCGAGGACGATCGCATTGCGATCGAGGACGTCGCGCAGCGCGCGCAGGCGGTCGCGCGCACGAGCCGCGGCCTCGAAATCTTCGGCGTCCGCCGCGTCGGTCATCGCCCGGGTGAGGTCGCGAACCATGCCCTTGGCGTCGCCACCGAGCACCGCGCACACACGTTCCGCGAGCGCGCGGTGATCCTCTTCCGAGATGCGGCCCACGCAGGGAGCCGCGCACTTATCGATGTACCCGAGCAGGCACGGCCGGCCCTGGCGCTCGGCCTTGCGGAACACGCCAGGCGCGCAACTGCGCATCGGCAGCGCCGTCAGCAGCGTGTCGACGGTGTCGCGGATCGCCCATGCCCGCGCATACGGGCCGAAGTAGCGGACACCCTTCTTCCGGTCGCCCCGCATCACCTGCATGCGCGGGTACTTCTCATTCATGGTCACGGCGAGGTACGGATAGGACTTGTCGTCCTTGAACCGCACGTTGAAGCGCGGGTCGTACTGCTTGATCCAGGTGTGCTCGAGAATCAAGGCCTCGACCTCGTTGCGCACCACGGTCCATTCGACCGATGCGGCGGTGGTCACCATGGAGCGCGTGCGTGGGTGCAGGCCGCCGAGGTCTTGGAAGTAGTTCGCGAGGCGGGCGCGCAGGTTCTTCGCCTTGCCGACGTACACCACCCTCCCGTCGGGGTCACGGAAGCGGTACACGCCCGGCTCCGTGGGAATGGTGCCGGGCGCGGGCCGGTAGTCCGCGGGGTTGGTCACGGCCGCCAGCCTACGCGGGAGCCTCTACCCTCAAGATCTCCTTGAGGAAGTAGCCCGTGTGGCTCGCCTCGACACCCGCAACGTCCTCGGGGGTTCCCTCGGCGACCACGAGGCCGCCTCCGGAGCCGCCCTCCGGTCCCATGTCGATCACCCAGTCGGCAGACTTGATCACATCGAGGTTGTGCTCGATCACGATCACGGTATTGCCCTTGTCGACGAGGTCCTGCAGCACCCCAAGGAGCTTGCTGACATCCTCGAAGTGCAGGCCCGTCGTGGGCTCGTCCAGCACGTAGATGGTGCGGCCGGTCGAGCGCCGTTGCAGCTCGGATGCGAGCTTGACCCGCTGAGCCTCGCCGCCGGACAGGGTCGGAGCGGGCTGGCCGAGCCTCACATACCCGAGCCCCACGTCCACGAGCGTACGCAGGTGGCGCGAGATGGTCGGGATGGCCTCGAAGAACTCCGCCGCCTGCTCGATAGGCATGTCCAGGACGTCGGCGACGGTCTTGCCCTTGAAGTGAACCTCGAGGGTCTCGCGGTTGTAGCGCGCGCCCCGGCACACCTCGCAGGGCACGTAGACGTCGGGGAGAAAGTTCATCTCGATCTTGAGCGTGCCGTCGCCGGAGCACGACTCGCATCGTCCGCCCTTGACATTGAACGAGAACCGCCCGGGGCCATACCCGCGCACCTTCGCCTCATTCGTCTCGGCAAAGAGCTTGCGTACCTTGTCCCACACGCCCGTGTAGGTCGCGGGGTTGGACCGCGGGGTGCGGCCAATGGGTCCCTGGTCGACGTGGACGATCTTGTCGAGCTGGTCGGTGCCGGTGATCCGCGTGTGGCGGCCCGCAACCTGGCGCGCGCGGTTGAGCGTGTTCGCGAGCGACGTGTACAGGATGGAGTTCACCAGGGTGGACTTGCCGGAACCCGACACGCCGGTGACGGCGGTCAGTACTCCGAGCGGGAAGCTCACGTCGATGCCTTGCAGGTTGTGCTCGCGGGCGCCCACGACGGTGACGGCGCGGCTCGCGTCGCGCTCGCGCCGCTGCGCTGGCAAGGCGATCGAGCGCCGGCCCGTGATGTACGCGCTCGTGATCGACTCGTGGTTGTCGAGCAGCTCGGCGTAGGTGCCTGAATGCACCACCTCTCCCCCGTGCTCCCCCGCGCCCGGGCCGATGTCCACGATCCAGTCCGCGGCGCGAATCGTATCCTCGTCGTGCTCGACGACGATGAGCGTGTTACCGAGGTCACGCAGCCGCGTCAGCGTGTCGATCAGGCGCCGGTTGTCGCGCTGGTGAAGACCAATGCTGGGCTCGTCGAGCACGTACAGCACCCCGACCAGCCCGCTGCCGATCTGCGTGGCGAGCCGGATGCGCTGCGCCTCGCCGCCCGAGAGCGTACCCGCTGCGCGCGACAGTGACAGGTAGTCGAGCCCCACGTCGAGAAGGAATCCCAGGCGCGCGTCGATCTCCTTGAGTACCTGCACGGCGATCTGGCGTCCGCGCTCGTCGAGCTCCGCCGTGGTGAGGAAGTCGCGGGCTGCGGCGATTGACAACTCGCATACCTGCGCGATCGACTGGCCGCCGATCGTGACGGCAAGTACCTCGGGCTTGAGACGCGTGCCCTTGCACACGTGGCACGGCACCTCGCGCATGTACGACTCGTACTTCTCGCGGGACCATTCCGACTCGGTCTGGGAGTGCAGGCGCTCGAGCCAGGTGATCACGCCCTCGAAACCCGTCGTGTACTGCCGTTCACGGCCGAACCGGTTGCGGAACTTGACGTGGACCTCGTAGTCGTTGCCGGTGGGGACC
>JBKBNW010000003.1:0-45295 GCA_046295115.1 Demequina sp. | reverse complement strand
CAGCACTGCGTCACCGATGGGATCGTGCCGCGCCGCCTGATCGCCACGTCGCAGCACTTTTACCGTCAGGTGGCGGGCGTCGAGCCCGCCAACGGCGTACGGGTACACGTGTCCGGCATCGACCTGGTGCGCGACCAGCACGGCATCTGGCGAGTGCTCGAGGACAACGTCCGTGTGCCCTCCGGCGTGAGTTACGTGCTGTCGAACCGCCGCGCGATGTCGCAGATGTTCCCCGAGATGTTCGGCGCGATGGGCATTCGTCCGGTGCTCGAGTACTCCCGGCGCCTCCGCGCGGCGCTCGCGAAGTCGGCACCCGAGGGCGTCGACGATCCCACGATCGTGGTGCTCACGCCCGGCGTGTACAACTCCGCGTACTACGAGCACTCCCTGCTGGCGCGCACCATGGGCGTGGAGCTCGTCGAAGGGCGTGACCTCGAGACCACCAATGGGCGCGTGTACATGCGGACCACCGCGGGCCGGCGCCGCGTCGACGTGATCTACCGACGGGTGGACGACGACTACCTCGACCCGGTTGCCTTCCGTTCTGACAGCGCGCTTGGCGCACCTGGATTGGTGGGCGTGGCACGCCTGGGCAACGTCACCATCGCGAACGCGATCGGCAACGGTGTCGCCGACGACAAGCTCATGTACACCTACATGCCCGACCTGATCCGCTACTTCTTGAATGAGGAGCCGATCCTCCCGAACGTCGACACGTGGCGGCTCGAGGAGCCTGATGCCCGCGAGGAGGTGCTCGACCGCCTTGACGAACTCGTGGTCAAGCCAGTTGACGGCGCGGGGGGCAAGGGCGTCACCATCGGCCCCAGGGCCTCTCGCGAGGAGCTGGACAAGGTGCGCGCCCAGATCCTGAAAGACCCACGCGGCTGGATAGCGCAGCCAGTGGTGCAGTTGTCGACCGTCCCCACCCTGACCGACGACGGCCTCGAGCCTCGTCACGTGGACCTGAGGCCATTTGCCATCAATGACGGCGACGACGTGTGGGTCCTGCCCGGCGGGCTTACGCGGGTCGCGCTCGCGCGCGGGCAGTTGATCGTCAACTCCTCCCAGGGCGGCGGTTCCAAGGACACGTGGGTGCTCGGAGGCGTCCGCCACCGGGGATCGTCGCAGCCTCCGCCGGAGTCGCGGATCGAGCTCAGCGGTATGTCCGCGGTGCCCCAAGCGGCGCACCCTGAGGACAACATCGCTGGCCAACAGGCGCAACAGCAACAGCAGCAGCGTGTCGAGGGGGCCGAGCCATGCTGAGCCGCATCGCTGAGTCGCTGTTCTGGATCGGTCGCTATGTGGAGCGTGCCGACAACACCGCACGGCTGCTCGACGTGCACCTGAACGTGCTGCTCGAGGACCCGTGGGTTGACGAGCCCAGCGCCAACGCGTCGTTGCTGTCGGTGATGAACATCGAGCACGAGGACCAGGTGAACCGCGACGAGGTGCTCCGCAGGCTCGCTTTCGACGTCGGTAGCTCCGCGTCTATCGCGGGAACCCTCACCGCCGCGAGGGAGAACGCTCGGCGCGCGCGCGAGGTCATCAGCACCGAGGTGTGGGAGTCGCTGAACACCACCCGCATGGGGCTGCCGCGGTGGACTCGTGCTTCGCGTCCGCACGAATACTTCGTGTGGGTCCGCGAGCGGGCCGCGATCGTGTGGGGGCTGTCGTCGGCGACCACCTCACGCGATGACGCCTGGCACTTCATGGAGCTGGGGCGTTCGCTCGAACGGGCGGACATGATCGCCCGGCTGTTGATGACGCGCAGCCTGGAGGGCACCACCGGCCCGAACTGGACCACGCTGCTGCGTACGTGCTCCGCGCACGAGGCGTACTTGCGTACGGTGCGCGCCCTCGTGACCGAGGAGCGCGCCGCCGAGTTCCTGCTGATCGACCGGCTGTTCCCGCGATCAATCGCCTACAACCTCGACCGAGCCGAGACAATCCTCACGCAAATCGAGGGCTCGGAGTCGAACCGCGTCCTTGCCGGACGGGCGCGTCTCGCGCTCGGCCGGGCCCGCACCAATCTCGAGTACAGCCCGGTGCGCGACATCCTCGACGACCTTGTGCCGCAAATGCACGAGGTGCAGCGAGCCTGCTCGACCGCCTCGGACCTGATCCGGGATCGCTACTTTCTGCCGGCCGCCACGGTTGCGTGGAACCAGGAGGCCTTGTGACCACCCTGAAGATCGAGCACCGCACCCATTTTCGTTATGGAAAGGACGTGCCGTCCTCGTACAACGAGGCGCGCTTGACGCCGGCGTGGTTGCCTCGCCAGCGCGTGCTGGAGTCCAAGGTCGACATCTCGCCGGTGTCGTGGAGCACCACGTACAGGGACTACTGGGAGTGCGACGTCACCGCGTTCGAGGTGCTCCAGCCCCACCGCACCCTGACGGTGCTCGGGTCCTCACTCGTTGAGCTCGTTCCTCAGCCCGTCCGGGCCGAACGGGCCGACTGGGACACGCTGCATGGCCCTCGGTTTCAGGATTTGCTGTGCGAGTACCTCGACCATTCCGTCATGACGGAGCCTCCGCACGAACTCGCCGACTTCGCGAGCGAGGCGGCCGGACGGCTGTCGCCGGATGACACCGCCCGGGCGATCTGCGATCACCTCTACAACGAGATTCGCTACGTCCCCGGAGCGACCAACGTGCACACCGCCGCAGCGGATGCGTGGGAAGCCCGTTCGGGAGTGTGCCAGGACCTGGCCCAACTGGCGGCGGGCGCGCTCCGCAGCGTCGGCATCCCGGCGCGTTACGTGTCGGGGTACTTGCACCCCAAGCGCGATGCGGAGATCGGCGAGACCGTGAACGGCGAGTCGCACGCGTGGATCGAGTGGTGGACCGGCGAGTGGACCGGCTTCGACCCCACCAACGACCGGGAGGTAGGCGACCACCACGTCATCGTGGGTCGAGCGCGCGAGTACTCCGATATCCCGCCGTTGACCGGCGTGGTGGCGGGCAGTACCGAGCACCTCGACGTCACAGTCTCGGTCACGCAAGTGTCCTGAACGCGGATCTCGCGCACGTCGCTGGGGTCAGCCGGTGTACTCGAAGTGCCAAGGCTCTGGCTTGCTTCCCCCCGGTCGCGCCCAGGTAGGCAGCAGCCAGTTGTAGCCACCGAGCTGCTGGCGCAGCCACAGGTAGGGGGCGCCCTGGTACCCGCCGGGTAGCGTCGCCCCTGCGATGTCGACCGCGGCTCCCCAGCCGTGGTTCGAGGTGCCCGGAGTCGCGGCGAGATTGCCGTGCACGGCGCGTGCCCTCACCTGAGCGTCGTAGTCGCGGTAGGAGTCGTTGATGGGAATGTTGATGCCGTAGCGGGCTCGGAACGCGCGGTTGAGGCGCTCAAGATCGGCCGCGGCCTGGCAGAGCAATATCTCAGAGCGATCCCACGACAGCGCGCACAGGTGTGACTCGGGGATGCGACCGTTCGAATAGGTGGCCTTGGCGCGCGTGACGGCCGCGCCGCCCGTGCCGACCAGGTAGTAGCTCGACGCCCACGCGCGTGATCCGTCGAGGATTACCTCGATCCAGCCGTCGGACGAGACGGATCCGGTGGTGGTCAGTGGCGCTCCCTGAGCGCGTTGACCCATGACGGGGAGCGAGGTCGAGGGCCCGGATCGGATGTTGAGCGTCGCAGTGCCATAGACGTACATCTCGGAGTGCCTGAGCAGGGGGCCCGTCATGCCTGACAACGCGTAACCGACGCCTGCCCGGTCCAGCCGGTACAGGAACGCCGCCATGGCCTCGCGGGTGATCGTGGCCCGCGGTCGGAACTCAGCGCCGGTGTTAGTGCGCCAGCCCGTGGTCGCCCCCGTGGCGTTGAGCCAGACGATCTCCTTATAGAACTGGGATGACGCGGGCACGTCCTTAAAGGGCGAGGTCCGCGGCAACGTGACCGCCGGGGACCCCGCGTAGCGATAGAGGAAGGCCGCCATCGCCTCACGCGTGATCGCGGAGTAGGGCTGGAAGGTGCTCCCCCCCGTCCCCTTCCACCCCTTGGAGATTCCCGACTCGGCCGCCCACGTGATCTCTGTGTAGAACGATGTCGAGGCGGCGCGCACGTCGAGGAACGGCGATCTCACGGGAGCCACGTGCGCGGGCTCTCCTGCGAATCGGTAGAGGAACGCCGCCATCGCATCGCGAGTGATAGAGGCTCGCGGCCGATACTCGCGCGTGCCGTTGGATAGTTGCCACCCCTCGCTCACGCCGATCGCAGCAAGCCACGAGATCTCGGTGGTGAACGCCGAGTATGAGCGGTCGCCCACTCGCGACGAGACGTCGGCAAAGGCAATGCGTTCAGTGGCGCTCGTGGGGCCCACCGTCATCGGGGCCATGAGCATGCGCGGCATCGCCTCGGGGGAGTCGGTGTCGAGGGCGTCCGGGCCCGCAGCGCCGCCGGGCGGCGTGCTGTCCAGCGGTGCCGGAGCGGGCGTTTGAGTGCCTTCCCCGATCGGGTCGTCGCTGGGGGTGGGCGTGGTCGGGACCGAGGGGTCGAGCGTCGACTGGGGCGTCGGGCTCGGCTCGGGCGACGCGGCCGGCGCGGGATCGCTCGCCACCGACGGACCCAGTGCGTCCGCCTGGGCCGGGGTGGCGCCAAGGACAAGGACTGCGCTGAGCGCGAGCGCGCTGATGGTGCGCGCGGCGGCGAGGCGAGGCCGGTGGCTGCGTGCGTCGATGAGGGGGCTCCGTTCGGTTCGCGCGCGGGTCGCGCAAATGTGCTCTCTGGGGATGATCGGCACATTTGGTGTAGGAGTACATGGCGGTGTGGTGCATCCCACTCATCGGTCGGTCGCGAATGGCGCACGCACGAGGCCCCGGGAGAGCAAGTCTCCCGGGGCCTCGTGTCCGTGCGTTGTGTGTGCTCTAGTCGCCCAGTGGTCCGTACATCGCCGGCGTAGTCCGCACTGCGGTCGCCTGCTCGAATGCGTACGCGAGCCCGAGGATCGTGCCCTCGGCGAAGTCGCGTCCCAGGAACTCGAGTCCCGCGCCGCCGCCGGCAGTGGCACCGGTGGTCGCCACGACCATGGGCACCGTGACCGACGGCATGCCGGTGTTGGGGCTCAGTCGCATGTTGGTGCTGTGGGTTCCGTAGATCACGGTCGACGGGTAGATGAGGGAGTCCAGGCGGTGCTCATCGAACATGCCGTGGACCAACTCCTTGCCGACTGCGAGCTGGATTGTGTGGGAGCCCTCGGGGCCCGCCCACGCCTCGTAAGTCTCCTGCGTGACCGCGTTTCGCTGGTTGTACACGCTCCGACGCGAGGTGACGAAGTTGTCCGACGCCACGATGTCGGTCAGCGTGCGCAACTCGACCTTGGGTGAGAGGTACGAGTCCACGTAGAGATTGAGGTCGTGCTTGAACTCATTGGTGCTACCGCTGCCCTCGTTTAGCACTGCCGCGAAGCCGGTGGGTGGCGTGATCGCCACCACCGTGGCGCCCCGGGCCTCCATGGCAGCGACCGCAGCATTCCAGCCGGCCATGATGGTGGCGTTGTTGGACGGGATCATCGAGGCGATGTAGCCGATCCGGGCACCGTCAAGCGCGTCCTTATCGAGGTAGGCCGTGTAGGACTCGGGAACCTGTCCCACCTGGCTGGCGGTAACCGAGTCGTTCTCGTCCACCCCAGTGAGGGCGTCCATCGATACCGCAGCGTCAACGACAGAGCGAGTGAGCGGACCGCCCGTGTCCTGCGAGAGGGCGAGCGGGATGATGCCGTCCCGGCTCGACAGGCCCACCGTGGGCCGAACGCCCACGAGTTGGTTGTAGGACGCGGGCACTCGGATCGAGCCGCCCGTGTCGGTGCCAAGGCCGATGCCTGCAAGGTTGGCAGCGATCGCCGCGCCGGTGCCGCCAGACGACCCGCCTGCGGTGCGAGAGGTGACGTACGGGCTCGCGATGGCTGTGCTCGATCCGGGTGCCTGGAAGGAACTGAACAGTGAGGTGAACCCGTAAGCGAATTCGTCGAGGCTGGCCTTGGCCAAGATGACAGCGCCGTCGGCCCGGAGGCCCTCGACCATGGAGGCGTCATCGGTCGTCCAGTTGTCGTCCCAGCACGAGCAGCCGCCCGTGGTGGGCATGTCCGTGGTGTTGTAGTTGTCCTTGAGCGCGATCGGCACGCCGAGCAGCATGCTCGTCATCCCCTCGGATTCGCGGACCGCGTCTGCCCGTGCTGCGGCATCGAGCGCCACCGAACTGGTCGAGATGATCGAGTTGAGCGCACGTCCGCCCGCGGCGGTGTCGACGGTCACGGTGTCGTACGCGGCGATCCGGTCCAGGTACTCCTGGGTGATCTGCACCGACGACGTGACTCCGGCGTTCATCGCCGCCTGCATGTCGAGCACGCTGGCCTCGACGATCTCGAACTCGCCGTCGTCGTAGATCATGCGCTGGGACACCGCGGCGAGATCCGAGACAGTGATGACACCGTCGCCGTCCACGTCCGCGACGGATACCGTGGCCCACGCCGCGGAGTCCGACGTTGCACCGAGGTTGTCAGAGACGACCTCTAGGTCCGCGGCGGTGACCTGGCGGTCGCCCGTGACGTCGAGCGCGGTGTAGAAGGGCGCGAGGAACGACGCGGGTGCGTCGTCGCCGGGGGCGGCCGATGCGACCGCCGGCACGGCGAGCGAGGCAGCAAGTGCTCCCGCAGCCGCGGCCGTGAGGGTACGACGAGACTTCATAGACGTTCTCCTGCTGGATGAGTGGTCGAGGGGCGCGGTGGCGGTCATCGGGACATCACCGACTTGCGCGCCACGAGCGTGATGCCGACAGCGAGCATGATCGCGGCCGTGATGATCAGGGCCGCGGGGGAGGCTCCGGTGTCAGACAGTCCGTCCGCATTGGGGCCGTCTACGGACACGCCGTCCCCGACCGCGTCGGTGGGCTCGTCATCGGTGCCGTCGGCGGGTGTGCCGTCACCCGGTGTGTCGCCGTCGCCGGGTGTGCCGTCGCCGGGTGTGCCGTCGCCCGGTGTGTCGCCGTCGCCGGTGCCATCGTCCGCGGGCGTGATCTCGGTCTCGATCGACACGTCCGCCGCTACCACGAGCTCCTCGCCGTCTGCTCCCACGAGAGTGAGCGAGTCCAGGTTGAACAGCGCGCTGCCCCCCGCGATGGCCGCGAAGTCCGCGGAGACGAGTAGCAGGTCGCCGGCGAGGCCGGGGGAGGTGCCGAGTCGCGTGTGCGTGAAGACCACCGCATCGGCCGTCGTCGAGGTCGCGGAGAAGCCGCCGTCCGGGCCAACGGCGCTGTCGGCGATGTAGTCGACGACAGCGGCATCGAAGCCCAGTGCCAGCGAGTACGCGAACGCATCCGCTGACGCTGGCAGGGCCACAGTCACCGTGAACGAGTCGCCTTCATCGACGGTGGCGGGCGCCTCGATGGTGGGCGTGCCTGCCGACGGCACTGCGTATGCCGCGCTGCCCGCGAGAACGACACCGAGAGCGAGAGCGCCGCTACAGAGTGCAGTTCGCCGCGTGCGCGACGGGGGGGTGAGCGAATGCATCGAAGTCAAGCTCCTTCGGAAGATGGGAGCTCCCGACGCGAGTTGCCACCGGCGCGTCTGAAGCGTGGACGCCGGCGTCGAGATGCACGCTATTCACTCTCTATTTCGAGAATGATGCGGCGCGTTTCCGGCAGATGTCCTGGACCGGCCGGCGCCGGGTCGGGGCCCATCCGCGCGCCGATAGAATCGCCGGGTGACTTCCGCGAGCCCTGAGACCGACGTATCCCGCTACGACTTCCGCGCCATCGAGGAGCGCTGGCTGCCGCAGTGGCGCCGTGCTCAGCCCTTCCGTGCCGGCGACAGGGACGACGACCGGCCCACCAAGTACGTGCTGGACATGTTCCCGTACCCCTCGGGCGACCTCCACATGGGGCACGCGGAGGCGTACGCGCTCGGCGATGTCATCGCGCGCTACTGGATCCAGCGGGGCTTCAACGTGATGCACCCCATCGGCTGGGACTCGTTCGGCCTGCCCGCAGAGAACGCGGCGATCACTCGCGGGCTCGACCCGCGCGGCTGGACCGAGGACAACATCGCGCAGCAGCGCGCATCGATGGAGCGCTACGCGTGCTCGTTCGACTGGGATCGGGTGCTCGCGACGCACCGCCCTGACTACTACCGCTGGAACCAGTGGATCTTCACGCGGATGTATGAGCGTGGCCTCGCCTACCGCAAGCCCAGCCTGGTGAACTGGTGCCCCAAGGACCAGACCGTGCTCGCCAACGAGCAGGTGGTTCAGGGTCTGTGTGAGCGGTGTGACACCCCAGTCACCAAGAAGAAGCTCACGCAGTGGTACTTCAAGATCACGGACTACGCGGACCGCTTGCTCGACGACCTGGACACCCTGAAGGACACCTGGCCTTCCAAGGTGATCGCGATGCAGCGCAACTGGATCGGCCGCTCGGCCGGCGCGGACGTGTCGTTCCGCATCGAGGGCCGCGACGAGCCCATTGACATTTACACCACGCGCCCCGACACGCTGCACGGCGCGACATTTATGGTGGTCGCCGCCGATTCCGACCTCGCCGCGGAGTTGGTGGACGGCGCCGATGCGCGGGTCACGCAGGCCTTCGAGGTGTACGTGGAGCAGGTGCGCAGCGCGAGCGATATTGACCGGCTCAGCACAGATCGCCCCAAGACGGGCGTGTTCCTCGAGCGATATGCGATCAACCCCGTGAACGGCGAACGCCTGCCGATTTGGGTGTCGGACTACGTGCTGGCCGACTACGGACACGGCGCGATCATGGCCGTGCCCGCGCACGATCAGCGCGACCTCGACTTCGCGCGGGCCATGGACCTGCCCGTCCGCACGGTGCTGGACTGCCGCGACGAGGACGGTGAGGCGTTGCCAGACCCCGCCGAATCCGGAATCGCGACCACGGGTGACGGCACCCTGATCAACTCGGGCGACCTAGACGGCCTGGACAAGGCGCGCGCGATCGAGGCCATCACCGCCCGGCTGGAATCTGACGGCAACGGGCATGCCTCGAAGAACTATCGCCTGCGCGACTGGCTGATCTCGCGCCAGCGCTACTGGGGCACCCCCATCCCGATCGTCCACTGTGAGACGTGCGGCGAGGTTCCCGTCCCCGATGACCAGCTGCCCGTGGAACTGCCCTCCACCGAGGGCCTGGACCTCACCCCCAAGGGGACGTCTCCGCTCGGCGCCGCGACCGACTGGGTCACCACTACGTGCCCGCGTTGCGACGGACCCGCCATGCGCGACACGGACACGATGGACACGTTCGTCGATTCGTCCTGGTACTTCTTGCGATTCCTGTCACCCGGCAAGACGGATGGGCCGTTCGACCCCGCCGACGCCTCGCGTTGGGCGCCCGTCGACCAGTACGTGGGCGGCGTCACTCACGCGATCCTGCACCTGCTGTACGCACGGTTCTTCACCAAGGCGCTGCACGACATGGGGATGGTCGATTTCGAGGAGCCGTTCACGGCGCTGCTCAACCAGGGCATGGTGCAGATGGACGGCTCGGCGATGTCGAAGAGCCGCGGCAACATTGTCCGCCTCAGCGAGCAGCTCGACGAGTTCGGCGTCGACGCGATCCGCCTCACCATGTCCTTCGCTGGTCCGCCAGAGGACGACATCGACTGGGCCGACGTGTCGCCCGCCGGTAGCGCGAAGTTCTTGGCGCGCGCGTGGCGGCTGGCGCGAGACGTGTCCTCTGAGTCCGGCACCGACGCCGCATCGGGCGACGCAGCACTGCGTGCGGTCACTCACCGCACGCTTCACGATTGCGCCACGCTGGTCGAGGGATTCCGGTTCAACGTCGTGGTCGCTCGCGTCATGGAACTCGTGAACGCGACGCGCAAGGCGATTGACTCCGGCCCGGGAGCAGGGGACCCGGCTGTCCGTGAAGCAGCCGAGGCCGTCGCTGTGCTCCTGAGCATGTTCGCCCCGTACTGCGCGGAGGACATGTGGTCGATGCTCGGACACGAGGACGTCGCGCACGCAGGCTGGCCCGACGTCGACGAGTCGCTCTTGGTCGAGGAGACCGTCACCTGCGTCATTCAGGTCAAGGGCAAGGTGCGCGACCGCCTCGAGGTCGCGCCCGACATCGCCGAGGAGGACCTTACGGCGGCGGCCATCGCGTCGCCGGCGATTCAACGGGCGCTCGACGGCGCGCAGATCCGCACTGTGATCGTGCGTGCACCCAGGCTCGTCAACATCGTGACCGCGTAGCGGCTAGGAGCCGGGGACGGCTCCCAGCCCCCGGCTGCGCCACGCGAAGGTGGGGCGCTCGGTACGCTGACACCCATGTCCCGAGCCGTCGCCGTCGTCACCGATTCGGCCGCCTCGCTACCGCCAGAGTTGGCGCGTGAGTGGGGGATCGGCATTGTGCCCCTGCAAGTCGTGATCGACGGGCGATCCCACGACGAGGGGGAGCAGATCGGGCCGCACCAGGTCCTTGAGGCGCTCGTCGCCGGGAGCACGGCGAGCACGTCACAGCCCTCGGTCGCGGCATTCGAACGCGCCTTCGCGCGCGCCGTGGAAGACGGCGCCACGCATGTCGTGGCGGTGCTCATCTCGTCCAAGCTTTCTGGGACGGTCAACGGAGCGCGCGCCGCAGCTGCGAGCGTGAGTGTGCCAGTCACCGTGGTCGACTCCGGAACTCTCGCGCTGGGCACCGGTTTCGCGGCTATCGCAGCCGCCGCGCTGGCCCGCGCGGGCGCGAGCGCGGAGGACGTCGCTGCCGAGGCCAGCAGGGTCGCACGCACCTCGCGGTGCGTGTTCACCGTGGACACGTTGGAGTTCTTGCGACGCGGCGGCCGGGTGTCACCGGCGGTGGCGGCGGTCGGGCGGGTGCTGAGCGTCAGGCCGGTCCTTGAGATCGTCGACGGCGAGGTCGCGATGGTGGACCGCGTGCGCAGCACCCACCGAGCCCGCGCCGCGGTGCTCGCGCGCGCCGAGGCTGCTTTGGCAACGATGGTGCGTCCCGCATCGGCCGTGATGACGCTTGGCGATGACGAGTACGGGGACCAGGCCGCGTCGGCTCTCGAGGCTCGACACCCGGACCTGGCGCTGCTGCTACGCACCCCCGTGAGCCCCGTTCTTGCTGTCCATACCGGCCCGGGGACCTTTGGCATGGTCGTGGCGGACCTACCCGAACGCGTGCGCGGATAGGCCCGGCGCCGGCGCCGGCACGTTCGTCCACAGGCCGCGCCTGACTGCGTGGTTCCACCGCTGGGTTGCGTTTCTCGCGCGCAGGCGGTCACTCGCTCCTTACGGTGCTCGCGTGCCCACGACTCCGCGCCGCGCTCTCCCGGACGATGATCGTGACGCGCTGTCGAGGCCGCCCGGCGCGGATGTTCCTGCCCGGTGGGCCGACAGCGCCGCCCAGGTCGCCTCGCGCGCCTATGCCGCCGCCTACGGTCGTGAGATCAACGATGACGCGACACGGGTGCGGTGGCGCCTTGAGCCCCGGGTCGCCGTCACCGCCGCGGTCGCGCTTGCCCTGCTGGCGCTGGGAGCGTGGTGGGCTGCACGCGCCGAACCCGCATTGCCCGCACACGTGCAGTCGTCGTCAGTGCCCTCGCTGTCTGCCTCCTCGGTTGCACGGCCCGCGCCGGCGCCGTCCGCAGCAGTGGTCGTCGTGCACGTCAGCGGGGAGGTGGCTACGCCCGGCCTCGTCACCCTGAGCGCCGACGCCCGGGTTGCTGACGCCATCGACCTCGCCGGGGGTGCCGCACCCACCGCTGATCTCGCGGCAGTCAACCTCGCGCGCCGCCCTCACGACGGTGAACACGTGCACGTACCCGCGATCGGCGAAGCACCCGTGGTGGCCGAACTGGCGGGTCCTGTCGACGTGAACTCTGCCTCAGCGGAGCAACTGGAGACCCTCCCGGGCATCGGCCCCGTACTCGCCGGGCGGATCGTCGCCGACCGCGAGGCCAACGGGCGGTACGCCTCGCTCGAGGACCTGGCGCGCGTGAGTGGTGTCGGTGATGCGCTCGTCGCCGGGCTGGTCGGCGCTGCGGTGGCGTGAGCACTGTCCACGACGCTCGCCTGGTGCCCGCCGCATGCGTGGCGTGGGTCGCGGCGCTCGTGTCGACGGCGGGGCCGGGCCCGTCGCACGTGCTTGTGCTGGTTATTGTCGGCCTCGGGGTCGCGCTGGGCGCACACGCCGTCCGCGCGCAGTCCCGTGCGGCGGGCTCGCTCGGCCTGCTGTGCGTCGTGGCGGCGGGCGTGTCGCTCGTCGCCTCGGCCCAGGTCACGAGCGCCGCCTCCCAAGGCTCCGCACTCCTGGACGCTGGTGACACCGAGGCATGGATCTCCGTCACGGGGGATCCCGCTCGCATGGCCGGCTGGGACGGTGCGGAGCGCTACCGGGTCGCGGCGAGGGTTACCGCGTGGCGGTCGCACTGCCGCGAGCCGCCGTCGTGCGCGCAGTGGAGGCCCTCGGACGCGCCGGTGGTGGTGTCTCTAGCAAACCGGCCCCAGCGCGGCGACTCCCTGCACGTCACGGCGACGTGGGTGGAGTCTGACCGCGGACCCGCGACCGCGGTCGCGTGGCGGGCAGACACCGTCGGCGACGCCCCACCATCCTTCCTCGTTCGGTGGCGCGCCGACTTCGCGCAGGCGACGGCCGTGTTGGGAGAGACATCGCGAGGCCTCGTCAGGGGGATGGTCGTCGGTGACACGTCGAGCATGTCGCCGTCTCAAGTCCAGGACATGCGGGTGTCTGGGCTGGCGCACCTGACCGCGGTGTCGGGCGCACACTTCGCGATTGTCATCATGGCGTGCGGAGCGGCCATGTCGGCGCTGCGTGCGCCGCGACCGGTGCGCGCGACAGCGATCTTTATCGTGGCATCCACGTTCGCCGCCCTCGTCGGGGCAGAGTCGTCGGTCCTACGCGCGCTGGGGATGGCGGTCGCGGTTGCTCTCGCCGCCGCATGGGGACGGCCCGCACGCGGGCTAGCGGCGCTCGCGGCGTGCGTGGTCGTGCTGCTGACGATCGATCCTGCCTTGTCGCGCTCTCTCGGCTTCGCGATGTCGGTGCAAGCTGTCGCCGCGATCGTCCTATGGTCGCCGCGGATCGCCGTCCTCCTCGCTCGCGTCGTGACTCCGGGGCTCGCGCGGGTGGCCTCGATCCCGATTGCGGCTCAGGTGGCCGTGACTCCGGTCCTGGTGGTGATCGAGCCTCGACTCGGGCCGTATGCCGTAGTCGCGAACCTCGCCGCTGGCGTGGCCGTTCTACCGACCATGTTGGCCGGCGCGATGGCGCTCGCGATCGCGGCCGTCCACGTGGAAGCGGCGCAGGTGCCGGCGCACGTCGCAGGTGTGGGTGCCGCTGCCATCGTCTCAGTGGCACGCACTGCGGCATCAGCGCCCGGCTCGTGGCTGTCGTGGCCCGCGGGGACGCTCGGAGTGTGTGCGGCGGCCGCCGTCGCCGTGGGGCTCGTCGCGGCGACGACCGCCACGCATCCGAGCAGGCGTGTGGCCGCGGTCGTGGTGGCATGCGCGGTGACGGGCGCGGCCTTGTCAATCGCCGGCGGCACGGACCGGCCGGTCATGCGTGACTGGGACGTCGCGGTGTGTGATGTTGGCCAAGGCGACATGCTGCTACTGCGGGCTGGCCCCGACGCGGCGGTGGTGATCGACACGGGTCCCCCGGGCGGCGGGGCATCAGAATGCCTGAGGCGGCACGGTGTGGCTCGTGTCCCCGTACTGGTCCTCACCCACCCGCACCAGGACCACGACGGCGCGGTGGTGTCGGTGCTCGGCAGCACGAGAGTCGACAGGGCGTGGGTCGCGGCGGCGGGAGCTAAGGCCGCGGCGGCCCGGGTGCTGGAGGCGGCAGGGGTGCCAGTCGAGGTCCCCGCGCCCGGGCAACACGAGCGCGTCGGCGAGCTGTCGCTCACCGTCGTGTCGGAGGCCCACGCGCGGCCTCAGGTTGAGCTGAACGACGCGAGCATCGTGGTGTACGCGGTCGCAGGGCAGACGGCTGTGCTCGCACTGGGAGACTTGGAACAGCGGGGCCAGCGCGAGCTCTTGGCGTTGATGCCAAGCGACCTCCACGTTGACGTGGTGAAGGTCGCCCATCACGGATCCGCAGACCAACTGCCTGCACTCGCGGCGCGTATCGACGCCACGGTCGCCGTGGTGACCGCGGGGGAGGAAAACCGGCACGGTCATCCCACAGAGACCGCCCTCGACCTGTACGGCACCACGTCGCAGGCGCTACTGCGCACGGACGTCTGTGGAGACGTCGCGATCGGCACGGTCGAAGGCCTTCTGACGTGGTCGGGGTGTCCGACGGACGTGGCACGCTAGAGGCATGCCGCCCCGTACCCGCGCAGCCGAGCCCACGTGGCATCGCGCGCAGCCCGCCCCACTGGTGCTGCTGAGCGGGCCGGAGTCGCTCTTGGCCGATCGCGCGATCGACCGAATCCACCAGGCAATGGGGCCGGGTGTGGCGATCACGGCGCTCGACGCGGGCGCGTACTCCAGGGGAGCTCTCGTGGCCGCGGCAAGCCCGTCGCTGTTCGACGAACCCGGACTGGTGGTGGTGCGCGGTGCAGAGGCGATGAATGACGAATTTCTGAGCGATGCGCTGGCGTATGCCCAGGCACCCGACCCCGAGGTCGTGGTGGTGGTGGTACACGGCGGGGGAGTGCGCGGCAAACGGCTCCTCGACACACTGCGAAAGTCGGGCGTGCCCGAATACATGTGTCCCGCGGTCAAGAAGGATGCCGAACTCGCGGACTTTGTGCGGGGGGAGTTCGAGCGTGCACGCCGCCCGGTCCAGGCCGTGGTGGCGCGGCGGCTGCTTGACGCGGTGGGCGGGGATGTGGCTGAGCTTGCGGCTGCGTGCCAGCAACTCATGAATGACGTCGACGGAACGATCGATGAGGATGCCGTCACGCGCTACTACGGGTCGCGGGTCAATGCCACGGCCTTCGCGGTGGCGGATGCCGCGATCGCCGGGGACGTGCGCCAGGCCGTGGCGCTGACTCGTCACGCGCTGTCGTCCGGGGTTGATCCCGTGCCGCTCACGGCGGCTCTCGCAGCGAAGTTGCGCACCCTTGCGAAGGTCGGGGCATCGCGTGGCAGAGGCCTCGACCCCACCAGGGACCTGAGCATTCCGCCGTGGCAGGTGGACCGGGCGCGGCGGGACCTGCGGCGGTGGACTGCGGACACGCTGGGTGAAGCCATCGAGTTGGTCGCCCAGGCCGATGAGGACATCAAGGGGGGCGGGCGCGCCCCGCACTTTGCGATGGAACGCGCGGTCAGACGCGTGGCTGAGTTGGCGGCGGACTAACCGGCGGCCCTAGCAGAGCTCGGACCCCAGCTCTTCACATCAGCCAAGAGTGCTGTCGTCCTCGACTCGCTCCGCAATCGGGGTGCATCCCTGCCCGCGTCCTGCCGCGGCCAAGTGTCCGGTGGCGGAGAGAGGCGAGGCACGAAGTGCGGTCGCGGTGAGTGTCACGGGGGTGACGACAACCGCCGACATGGCAAGAGCCCCGCGCGCCGGTGCGGCGCGTCGGGGCTCTTAGCGGAGAAGTCGTTACAGGGCAGCGACGTTCTTGGCGAGCGAGGACTTGCGGTTCGCTGCCTGGTTCTGGTGGATGACACCCTTCGACACGGCCTTGTCCAGCTTGGTGAGGGCGGTCTTCAGAGCGGTCTCGGCGGCTGCCTTGTCGCCAGCGGCGACGGCCTCACGCACTCGGCGCACGTGGGTCTTGAGCTCCGACCGCACGGCGACGTTGCGCTGGCGCGACTTCTCGTTCGTGCCGATGCGCTTGATCTTCGACTTGATATTTGCCACGACAGTCCTTCTGCGATGATGGGAAAATTCTTGGAGTGGAGCACGATCGCGCTCACACACGGCTTCCTATGCTACCAGTGATGCAGTGCTGAAAGCGAACGGGACACCTCGTCGAACTTTCTCCGACCGAGCATCGCGCCCTCCCGCCGCACAGCGTCGGGATCGACTCGGACGATCCTATCGAGTCGAACAGCTGATGGACGCCGCCTCGCGTCCCAGGGTCCCGCGCCTATGCCGAGCCAGTGGCGGCCGCGGCGAGCCTCGTCAGCCGTGTCGAGGTGGTGATCCTTGCTCGACAGTTGGATTCCCAGTAGCCAGGGGCCGTCATGGCCGATGAGCAGCACAGGGCGGTCCTTGCCCCGCGCGTGGTCCTCTTCGAAGGGGACCCAGGTCCACACGACTTCGCCGGGATCGGGCCGCCCGTCACGCGAGGGGGCGTAGCGCACGTCCACGCGGCCCGTGTAGTCACCGGGATAGTTGGTGCCGCGCTGGTGGCTGGCGCGCTGGCGGCTGGTGCGCTGGCGGCTGGTGCGGCGGTGCCGTGACGCCCGGCGGCGCCGTAGGACGAGTGCCAGTAAGGCGACCGCTGCCAGCGCGACCGCTGCCAGCGCGAGCGCGACGAGCCGCGGGTCCATGGGTGTGCCCTAGACGGCGGAGGCGTGCTGCCGCGTGCCAGTCACCGCGTCTTTGGCCAGCGCTTCGGCGGCGACGGGTCGCGCGAACAGGAAGCCTTGGCCAAGGCGCCAGCCGTGGAGGAGGGCCTGCTCGTGCTGGGCCTCGGTCTCGATGCCCTCGATGACACCGAACATGCCCAGGCTGTCGACGAGCGTGGCAACCGCGGTGGAGATCCTGTCGCCGGTGGAGCCGTCGCCGAGCCGCATGGTGAACTCTCCCGCGAGTTTGATCCCCGCGACCGGGTTCTGGAGCACCGAGGACAGCGCCGAGTAGCCGGTCCCGAAGTCGTCGATGATGAGGTCAATGCCCATCTCGGAGATCGCACTCAGGTCGGCGTGCGCCGCCTTGGTTGCGAGCAGCATCCCCGATTCCGTGATCTCGAGTCCCAGCCGAGACGGTTCCACCCCGGTGGCGTCGAGCGCTCCGCGGACCGCGCGAGCGAGATCGGCGGCTCCGATTTGGCGTGTCGAGACGTTGACGAGCACGCGACCGTGGAAGTCGGGGTGGTCCGCGATGAACCGGCACGCCTCGTGCAGGACAAAGGCGCCGAGCGGCACGATCAGGTTGGCTTCCTCGCAGATGTCGATGAAGTGGTGAGGAAGCAGCAGGCCGCGGGAGGGGTGATTCCAGCGCACGAGCGCCTCGAGGGCCACGGTCTCCCGGGTTTCGAGGTCGATGATGGGCTGGTAGTGGACGACGAGTTCGCGCTCGCGGATCGCGGTCCGCAGCTCGGCCTCGATCGACAGTCGCACGCGGGCGGTCTCGCGCATCCGCTCACTGAAGACCTCACGATGGTTGCTTCCGCTCAGCTTCGCGTGCGACATCGCGGTGTCCGCGTTGCGAATCAGCGACTCTGCAGTGATGCCCGGCTCCGCCAGCGCCAGCCCGGCGCTGACGGTCGCTACGACCTCTCGACCGTCGATGAGCATCGGCGCCTGGACCGCTGCCGACACGTGTGCGAGCAGGTCCTCGGCGGCCTGCTGGTGTGCGACGTCCTCGAACACGAGCACGAACTCGTCGCCGCCCAGGCGACCGACGGTGTCCCCGGGCCGCACGGCTTGCTGGAGCCTGCGGGCAATCTCGTGGAGCACCGCATCACCCGCTTCGTGGCCGAAGGAGTCGTTGATGAGCGTGAAGTGGTCGACGTCGAGGAACAGGCAGGCGACGGTGGTGGTCCGCGCGCGGTGCACCTCGAGGGAGACGATGAGGCGGTTGAGCAGCAATGGCCGGTTCGCGAGACCCGTCAGGGGGTCGTGCAGGGTGGTGCGCCGCGACAGCAGGTCCTTCGCCTTGCGCATCTCGGTTACGTCCTCTATCTGCGCCACGAACAGGGTGTCGCCGGACGGATCGTCCACCTTCGAGACCGTGGCGCGGGTCCACACCACGTCGCCTGAGCAGTGCAGCAGGCGCCGGTGCGCTTGATACGAGGTGCGGTCGCTCGTGAAGACCTGGCGCGCCAGTTCCCGCTCGTCGACCACATCGTCGGGGTGGATGAGCGAGTCCGCCCGCCGTCCGATGAGGGCGGAGGACTCGTAGCCTGACATGCACGCGAATGCGCGGTTCGCCGACAGCACCGTGCCGTCCGTATCGGTGATGACCATGCCAATCGGCGCGTTGAGGAACGTTTGTTCGAACAACGCGTCGCGGTGCTCCATGGAGGGCCCCCTCGTGTCACAGTCGGGATGGTGGGTGGAGTCCACCGTCATCAGGGTCTATCGGCACGAATGCCCATCGCATGAGCCCGCCCGCGGACATGGGAGGATAGTGGTTCCGCATCACCCGACCCGAGGAATCGCCGCCACCGTGACCACCGATCCCCGCATCGTGCCTGCCGCGACCGCTCCGGAGCTCCTCCGGAACTTCTGCATCATCGCGCACATCGACCACGGCAAGTCGACTCTCGCCGACCGCATGCTCCAACTCACCGGGGTAGTGGTGGAGCGCCAGATGAAGGCGCAGTACCTCGACCGCATGGATATCGAGCGGGAGCGCGGCATCACTATCAAGTCGCAGGCCGTGCGCATGCCGTGGGACGTGAACGGCGACCCGTTCGCGCTCAACATGATCGACACGCCGGGTCACGTGGACTTTACGTATGAGGTGTCCCGTTCGCTCGCCGCCTGCGAGGGCGCGGTGCTGCTGGTGGACGCCGCGCAGGGCATCGAGGCGCAGACCCTCGCGAACCTCTACCTCGCGATGGAGAACGACCTCACCATCATCCCCGTGCTCAACAAGATTGACCTGCCGTCGGCGGAGCCGGACCGCTACGCGGCCGAACTCGCCCAGCTCATCGGCTGCGATGTCGACGACGTGCTGCGCGTGAGCGGCAAGACCGGCGAGGGAGTGAAGGAACTGCTGGACCGCGTCGTGCGCGACATCCCGCCGCCCGTCGGTGACCCCGACGCGCCCACGCGCGCCATGATCTTCGACTCCGTGTACGACTCGTACCGCGGGGTGGTGACGTACGTGCGCGTGATCGACGGCGATCTCAAGCCGCGCGAGAAGATCGCGATGATGTCGACGCTCGCTACGCACGACCTGCTTGAGATCGGGGTGATCTCGCCGGATCCGACACCCACCAAGGGTCTTGGGGTAGGCGAGGTCGGCTACCTCATCACGGGCGTGAAGGACGTACGCCTGTCCAAGGTCGGCGACACGGTCACCCGCGCCAAGGGGCGTGCGGAGAAGTCCTTGGGTGGCTACCGCGACCCCAGGCCGATGGTCTACTCGGGCCTGTTTCCCCTCGATGGCTCGGACTTCCCGGTGCTGCGCGACGCGCTCGACAAACTGCAGCTCAACGACGCTGCGCTCGTGTACGAGCCGGAGAGCTCGGTCGCCCTAGGATTCGGATTCCGCTGCGGCTACCTGGGGCTTCTCCACCTCGAGATCGTGCGGGACCGCCTCGAGCGCGAGTTCGGCCTCGACCTCATCTCGACCGCCCCGAACGTGGTTTACACGGTGACGATGGAGGACCGCAAGGAGATCACCGTCACGAACCCGTCGGAGTTCCCCGGCGGCAAGATCGCCGAGGTGCGCGAGCCCATCGTCAAGGCCACCATCCTGGTCCCGAGCGAGTTCATCGGCACCGTCATGGACTTGTGCCAGGAGCGTCGCGGGCAGATGGGGACCATGAACTACATCAGCGAGACCCGCGTGGAGATGCACTACACGCTGCCGCTCGCGGAGATCGTGTTTGACTTCTTCGACCAGCTCAAGTCTCGCACCAAGGGCTACGCCAGCCTCGACTACGAGCCCGCAGGGGAGCAGGCGGCTCAGCTCGTCAAGGTCGACATCCTGCTCCAGGGCGAGCAGGTGGATGCGTTCAGCGCGGTTGTGCACAAGGACGCGGCGTACGCATACGGCGTGTCGATGGTGGGCAAGCTCAAGGACCTCATTGACCGTCAGCAGTTCGAGGTGCCCATTCAGGCGGCGATCGGCTCTCGCATCATCGCTCGCGAGACCATCAGGGCTATCCGTAAGGACGTGCTCGCCAAGTGCTACGGCGGCGACATCTCCCGCAAGCGCAAGCTGCTCGAGAAGCAGAAGGCGGGCAAGAAGCGCATGAAGAACATCGGGTCGGTCGAGGTGCCGCCGGAGGCCTTCATCGCGGCACTGTCTACGTCGGACGACGGCTCAGACAAAACCAAGAAGAAGTAGTCGTGGGCGACGCCGTGCTCGCCTCCGCTCCCGCCGCCGGACGCGACTTCGGCGTGTACATCCACGTGCCCTTCTGCGCCGTGCGCTGCGGGTACTGCGACTTCAACACCTACGCCCCAGGTGAGAGTGAGTTTGCCTCCCGCGACGACTACGTGGGCGCCGCCCTTGGCGAGATGGCGTTGGCGCGCCGCGCGATGGAGGGTGACGGCCGGCCCGCCTCCACGGTGTTCGTGGGCGGCGGCACCCCCACCATGCTCGACCCCCGGGCGCTCGCCGCGCTGCTCGACGGCGTGCGCGACACCTGGGGCTTGGCGGCGGACGCCGAGGTCACGACGGAGGCCAACCCCGACTCGGTGACGCACGAGTCCCTGGCCGCCCTCGCATCGGCCGGGTTCACGCGGGTGTCCTTCGGGATGCAGTCCGCGGTGCCGCACGTGCTGGCGACGCTCGACCGGACTCACCGGCCTGAGAACGTCGAGCGAGCCGTGGCGGGGGCGAAGGAGGCCGGCCTCGCGACCAGCCTGGACCTCATCTACGGCACACCGGGCGAGTCGCTTGCGGACTGGCACGCGAGCCTAGACTCCGCGATCGCGCTTGAGCCCGACCATGTCAGCGCCTACGCGCTGGTCATTGAGCCGGGCACGCGCATGGGGACCCAGCTGCGCAGGGGTGAGATCGAGGCGGTGGACCTCGACACTCAGGCAGACATGTACGAGGCGGCCGATGCGCGCTTGGCTCAGGCTGGTTACGCCTGGTACGAGGTGTCCAACTGGGCGCGCACGCCGGCCGATGCGTGCCGGCACAACGTCGCCTACTGGACCAGCCACGACTGGTGGGGAATCGGACCGGGCGCCCACAGTTACCTGGGTCCGCGCACCGGTGCTGGGGCCATCGCCGCCGGCGCTCAGCGGTGGTGGAACGTGAAGCTCCCGCGCGCCTACGCGCAGCGCATTCATTCGGGCGCGAGCCCCGAGGCCGAGCGCGAACCGTTGACGGCGGCCGACCTCGCGCTCGAAGGGGTGATGCTGCGCCTGCGGCTGGCCGAGGGGCTACCTATCAGGGACCTCCCTGAGCCCCGCCCGCAGGCGGTCGCCGCGCTCGTCGCGGACGGGTTGCTCGACGGTCGGGCCGCACTCGGCGGGACGCTGCAACTGACGCTGCGCGGGCGGTTGCTGGCAGACGCCGCGGTGCGCGCGCTCACCTAAGCGCGCCCACCGCCAAGCCATGTCAGCGGATAAAGCGGATCGTGAAACCGATGGGGTAGTACTCCCCGGAGTTCGCCTTGATTCCCGCGATGATTGAGACGACGAGGGCGTAGACCCAGTAGGCGGCCAGCGCGGGCAAAGTGATCAGCAGCCCGACCCCGAAGAGCGCGATTCCGAGCACGAATGCGGCAATGCCGGCGACCAGCAGGGTCAACTGCAGGTTGAGGTTCTGCTTGCCGTGGAAGTCGACGAGGGCGCTGCGCTCGCGGTAGAGCAGCCACACCACGAGAGGCGCGACGAACGCGAGGGTGCCGAGGGTGAGGACGATCGCGGCCGCGGCGATGATGTGGACCAGCATCGCCCAGGTGCGAGCCTCGGACTCGAGCATGGGCCTGATGCCGTCTTGGGTGGGAGGCTGCGTGTAGCCGAGGGGCTGGGTGAATCCGTGCGGCTGCGGCCCGTCTGGCTGGGGGCTCAGGGGCGGCGTCGGCGGGGTGGGGGGAGGGTTCTCGCTCATGCCCTTAGCGTCGCAGACACGGCGAGGGCCCGTCATCGGCCACTTGACCGATGACGGGCCCTGAACCGCGTCAGGGTGAGACCCTGATGTCTGACGTCAAACAGACCTTACTTGACCAGGCGCAGGTTGACGGGGTAGCGGTAGTTCTGTCCCTTGTTGGCAGCGACCGCACCCATCACGCCAAAGATGATCGAGCAGACCCAGGCGGCGATGAGGATGAAGAAGCCCACGAACACGAAGACGAGAATTCCGCCCACGAAGTACGCGATCACGAGCAAAATGGAGAAGTTCAGCGCCTCCTTGGCCTCCTGATTGACGAAGGCGCTGCGGTCCTTGCCGATCAGCCAGATCACCAGCGGCGCAAAGAGCGTGATGCCAATGAACGCGCTCGCGGCGACCCCCGCATGTGCCAGCGTGGCGTAGGTACGGCTCTCGCTGTCGGATAGTGGCGGGGCGCCGTAGGGCTGGCCGCCGGGCGGTTGCCCGCCGTAGGGCTGGCCGCCATATGGCGGTTCGGGGGGCGGGGGAGTCGTGCTGTCAGTCATGCTTGTCTCACCACTCTTATCTCGTAGGGGTACGTTGCTGGCCGCCCGCGCCGCACGGAGCGAAATGCCTGAGTGCTGAGCGCGACCGCAATGATGAGGACCACCAACTGGGCCAATGTACCGAGAAAGCTCACGAGCGGCACGAGTTCCCGCACGAGCGTGGCGACGACGAACGCCACGAGCACCAGGAACCCAAAGTTCGTCGCGGCGGCCGCCTCACGCGCGGCCCAAGGTTCGCTCCGACGGCGCATGAGAAAGACGATGCCCGGCACGAGTGGTCCGGCCATCGCCCCTAAGTGCGCGACCGCCGCGAGCGCACCATCCCGGCCTCGCGGCGCATCGGCCTCAGGTCGCTCGCTCATGGGGCCACGCTACCGCCCGGCCGTCCGCGATAGAATTAGCACTCGATCCGGTCGAGTGCCAATACAAGAGAGTCCCCAGGGGGTGGTGCAGTTGAGCGAGGAACGCAGGCGCGCGGTGCTCCACGCGATTGTCGAGGACTACGTGTCGACCTCGGAGCCCGTGGGTTCCAAGGCACTCGCGCAGTCCCACGTGCTGGGAGTGTCGCCAGCGACGATCCGCAATGACATGGCCGCGCTGGAGGAGGAGGGGCTCATCGCCCAGCCCCACACGAGCGCGGGACGGATCCCCACCGACGCCGGCTACCGCTCGTTCGTGGACCACCTCGCGGCTTCGGCGCTGCAGGACCCCCACAAGCGAGCCATTCAGACGTTCCTGTCCGATGCCGTCGACCTCAACGACGTGGTGGAGCGCTCGGTGCGGCTGCTCAGCCAGCTCACCCGCCAGGTCGCCGTGGTCCAGTACCCCAGCCTGCGCGAGTCCGCGGTGCGCCGCGTCGAACTTGTGCGAATGGGGGCAGATCGCGCGCTGGTGGTCGTGGTCTCGGCCGATGCCCGGGTTGAGCAGTCCACCGTCTCGCTGGGCGGCGAGACCGCTCACGAGGAGTTCGAGCGCGTCGCGCGGGAGGTCAACGAGGCGGCAGTGGGGCACACCCCCTCGGCCCTGCAGCGGTCTCTCGACGGCTGGGTGGCCCGCCCCTCCCAGGTCACGTGGGCTCGCGCGGTCGCCGATGCGGTGGTCACCGCGGCTCGCGGCGGCACCGTCGAACGCGTGGTGTTCGCGGGTGCCGCGAACCTGGCACGAGCCGGCGCCGGCTTCGAGTCGGACGCGATCGGCTCGGTACTCGACGCCCTTGAGGAACAAGTCGTGCTGCTGAGGCTGTTGCATGAGATGGCCGCCGATGGCCAGGACATCGCCGTGCGCATTGGAGCCGAGACCAAGAACGAGGCCTTGGCGCGGACGTCGATCATCGCCGCGGGCTACGGCCCCGGCGGGGAAGCGACGTCCTTGTTGGGCGCGCTGGGCCCCACCCGCATGGATTACCCGGGGACGATGGCCGCCGTGCGCGCCGTCGCCCGCTACCTCTCGAGAGTCGTGGAGAACGAGTGAAGGACTATTACGCCACCCTGGGCGTCTCGCAGGACGCCTCCGAGGCAGAGATCAAGAAGGCTTACCGCAAGCTCGCTCGCGAGCACCACCCTGATGTGGCTGGCCCCGACGCGGGCGATCACTTCAAGGAGGTGGCCGCCGCGTACGAGGTGCTCGGCAACGCCGACAAGCGTGCCCAGTACGACCGCGGCGTGGACCCGCGCTCGGCGGCTGGGGGCCAGGGCGGTGCACAGGGTTACGGTTTTGAGGACATCTTCGAGCAGTTCTTTGGCGGCTCCGGCGGCCCGTTCGGCGGCGGCCACCAGCGCGGCCCCGCTTCGCGCACGCAGCGCGGCGGAGACACGCTCGTGCAGGCATCCGTGTCTCTCGAAGAGGCCGTGTTCGGCGTCAAGCGCGAGGTGCAGGTGGACCTCGCGGACCCGTGCGAGACCTGTCGCGGCACCTGCTGCGCTCCGGGCACGTCCCCCGAAACCTGCCGCCAGTGCAACGGCGCCGGCATGATTCAGCGCACCGCGCGCTCGCTGCTGGGGCCGGTCATGACGACCTCGCCCTGCCCCGGGTGCGGCGGCTACGGCACGATCATCCGCCAGCCCTGCCCCGACTGCTCCGGGCAGGGGCGCACGCACTCGCGCCACACCATCTCGGTCGACATCCCCGCCGGTGTCGAGACCGGCACCCGGATCCGTCTGCCGGGCCGCGGGGACGCGGGCACAGGTGGCGGCCCCAAGGGCGACCTCTACATCGAGATCCGCGAGCAGCAGCACCCCACCTTCGAGCGGCGCGGCGACGACCTGCACTGCACGGTCGAGGTGCCGATGACTGCCGCGGCGCTGGGCGCCACGATGGGCGTCGACACCTTCGATGGCGAGCAGCAGATCGACGTGCGTCCGGGCACTCACGCCGGCTCCACGGTGCGGCTGCGTGGGCTCGGTGTCGGCAGGCTTCAGCGTGGCAGCCGTGGGGACCTGTTCGTGCACCTCGACATCCAGACCCCATCGGACTTGGACGATGAGCAGCGAGACCTCATGCGCCGACTCGCGCAGTTGCGCGGCGAGGAGATGCCAGAGGCCACGCTTGCGCCCATCGGCGGCGGCGTGTTCTCCCGTCTGCGCGACGCTTTCAAGCCCCGTTGACCCCCGTATGAGCGCACCGGCCTTCCTGAGTTCCGCCGCGACCGACGCCGCCGCGGGCGACGTGATTGCAGTCACGGGCGACGAGGCGCGGCATGCGGTGGCGGTGCAGCGCCGCACGATCGGCGAGATCGTCGACGTGATCGACGGCGCCGGTCGCCGTGCGCGGGGCGAGATCGTGGAGGGCAGCGCCGACCGGATGAGGGTGCGCGTGCACTCCGTGTCTCGCGACGAGGACCCCGAGGTGGTGTTGGTGCAAGCACTCGCGAAGGGCGGGCGGGACGAGCAGGCCGTCGAGTCTGCGGTCGAGCTGGGTGCCACGCGCATCGTGCCGTGGGCCGCGGCCCGGTGCATTGTGCAGTGGAGGGGAACTAAGGCCGACAAGGCCCGCAGCAGGTGGCAGGCGCTCGTGTTGGCTGCCACGAAGCAGTCGCGCCGCGCCCGCGTCGCAGGCGTGGACCCGCAGGTCACCACGGCGGAGCTCGCCGCCCTGGTGCGCACCGCGGCCGCGGGCGGAGACCGGGTGCTGGTGCTGCACGAGTCCGCCACCTGCACCCTTGGGTCCTTGGACTGGGACGGCGCGCACCGCGCCGTGTGGGTGATCGTGGGGCCCGAGGGCGGCATCTCCGACGCCGAACTGGACGCGCTTGCTGCGGCCGGCGGCGAGGTCGTAGTGCTCGGACCGCACGTGCTCCGCGCCTCCACGGCGGGCCCGGCCGCGCTCGCGGCACTCGCCGTGGCCCGCGGCACCTGGGCCGCCAGCAGCGCGGCTGACGGTCGTGCCGACGGGGGCCTACGCTAGCCATATGAGTGACGACTGCCTGTTCTGCACGATCATCGCCGGTGGCATCCCCGGCGACATCGTGCTCGAGACCGACCGCGTGGTGGCCTTCCGCGACATCGCGCCCAAGGCGCCGGTGCATGTGCTGGTGGTGCCGCGCACGCACGTGGCCGACGTCGCGGCCGCGGCCCGTGAGATCCCCGAGGTCCTCGCCGAGATGGCGCAGGTGGCGCAGCAGGTCGCGGATGCCGAGTGCGGCGGGCAGTTCCGGTGGATCTTCAACACCGGCCCGCGCGCGGGCCAGAGCGTGTTCCACGTGCACGGCCACGTGATCGGTGGAGGCGAACTCGAGTGGAACCCCGCGTGAGCGCCTCCCGCGTGTTGGTGGTCGACGATTCCATCGAGATGACGGCGCTGATGGGCAGCGCGGACGCGGTGATGAAGGAGATCGAGCGCGCCTTCGAGGACGTCGACGTGCATGTGCGCGGCAACGAGATCACCCTCACCGGCAGCGATGCGCAGGTGGCGGCGGCTGCGACCGCTATCGAAGAGCTGCGCTCGGTGCTGGCCGCCGGAGTGCCGCTGACGGCGGAGGTCGCGCGGCAGTCGATGCGCATTCTGAACGCCGCGCGCGGAGTCGCCGCGGCGGCGGCAGAGGCCGGTGAGGCAGCAGGCCCCACCGCCAGCCGCCCGGCGGACGTGCTGGCGCGGTCGATCCTGTCGAGCCGCGGGCGCACCATCCGCCCCAAGACGCACGGCCAGGCCGAGTACGTGCGGGCCATCGACACGCACACCGTGACGTTCGGCATCGGCCCCGCCGGCACCGGCAAGACCTACCTGGCCATGGCGCAGGCCGTCGCGGCCCTCCAAGCCAAGAAGGTCAGCCGCATCGTCCTTACCCGCCCGGCGGTCGAGGCCGGCGAGCGGCTCGGATTCTTGCCCGGTGGGCTCAACGAGAAGATCGACCCCTACCTGCGCCCCTTGTATGACGCGCTGCACGACATGGTGGACCCCGACTCGATTCCGCGCCTCATGGAGGCGGGCACCATCGAGGTGGCGCCGCTGGCCTACATGCGCGGGCGCACGCTGAACGACGCGTTCGTGATTCTCGACGAGGCGCAGAACACGACCCGCGAGCAGATGAAGATGTTCCTCACGCGGCTCGGCTTCGGCTCGACGATGGTGGTCACCGGCGACGTCACCCAGGTGGATCTGCCCGGCGGCACTCAGTCCGGGCTGCGGGCCTCGCGCGAGATCCTGGATGGGATCGACGACATCGCGTTCTGTGAGTTGAATGCGGACGACGTGGTGCGTCACCGGCTTGTGAGCGACATCATCACGGCCTACGCCAAGCTCGACGAACGTAATGCGCCGCGCGGGGGCGGGCAGCGCCGCCGGCTGAGCCGCGAGGGAGGCCACCCATGATTGACGTGAACAACGAGACCGACGTGACCGTGGACGAGGTCGAGTTCGCGGAGCTTGCGACGTTCGTGCTCAAAGAGATGCACGTCGCGGACGGGGCCGAACTTGCGATCCTGTTCGTCGACGAGGCCGCGATGGAGCAGCTCCACCTCCAGTGGATGGACGAGCCTGGCCCGACGGACGTGCTCAGCTTCCCCATGGACGAGCTGCGCCCCGGCACCGCCGACGCCCCGACTCCGCCAGGACTGCTCGGCGACATCGTCGTGTGCCCCACGATTGCGACGCGCCAGGCTGCGACCGCCGGCCACACCCCCGAAGAGGAGATGCTGCTGCTCACCACGCACGGAATCCTGCACCTGCTGGGCTACGACCACGCTGAACCTGAAGAGGAAAAAGAGATGTTCGCATTACAGCGCCGACTGCTGCTGACCTTCCTGGCGGGACGGGCCTGACATGGGCAGTGACGCCACCGCAACACCCGCGCACCGCAGCGGCTTCGCCTGCTTTGTGGGCCGCCCCAACGTGGGCAAGTCCACGCTCACGAATGCGCTGGTCGGGGAGAAGGTCGCGATCATGTCCTCGCGTCCCCAGACCACCCGCCGCGCGATCCGCGGCGTGCTCACCCGCGAGGACGCGCAGCTGATTCTCGTGGACACCCCCGGACTGCACCGCCCGCGCACCCTTCTGGGCGAGCGCCTCAACGACGTGGTGCGCGAGACCTTCAATGAGGTCGACGTCATCGGCTTCTGCCTCCCGGCAGACGAGAAGGTCGGCCCCGGCGACAAGTGGATCGCCCGCGAGCTGACCGAGGCCCGCGCGCCTGTGATCGCGATCGTCACCAAGATCGACACCGTCCCCAAGGCCCGCGTGGCCGAGCACCTTATGGCCGTGTCCGAGCTCGCCGACTGGGCCGAGGTCATCCCGGTCAGCTCGGTCGAGGGCATTCAGGTGGACGTGCTCGCGGACCTGCTCATCAAGTACCTGCCCGAGGGTCCGCCGTTGTACATCGACGGTGAGATCACTGATGAGCCAGAGGACGTGCGCGTCGCGGAGCTGATCCGCGAGGCCGCACTCGAGGGCGTCCACGACGAGCTGCCTCACTCGATCGCCGTGATGATCGAGGAGATGGTGGAGCCCGATTCGCCGGAGGCCTCGAAGGAGGTGCTCGAGATTCGCGCCCAGCTGTTCGTGGAACGCGACTCGCAGAAGGGCATCATCATCGGTCACAAGGGGGAGCGCCTGCGCGACGTGGGCGCGACCGCCCGCGCCGGTATCGAGCGGCTGCTCGGCCGCCGCGTGTACCTGGACCTGCACGTCAAGGTCGCGAAGGAGTGGCAGCGCGACCCCAAGCAGCTGGGCCGCATGGGCTTCTAACCCCAAAGGTTGGTCATCTAGACGGCTCTCAGGTCGATTTCGACCGCCACGTGGTCACTATTGACGCAATGAGGCGCGCGAGCACACCAACGTGACCCGCGCATCGGCCGTCCGCTATGGTGAACGCATGCGTGCACGCTCGCTTCTTCTTCGTCGCCGCGACGAGGCCTAGCACCAGGCCGGCTCCTCGTCGCGGAGGCTGTCGCGCCGGCTGACTTCGAGCCACCGACCACGACGAAGGACTACCCCATGAGCGACCACTACACCGGCGGAGCCCAGCGCCCGTCCGCGATGCCCATTCAGAAGTACCGCCCGTTCCACGAGCAGATCACCGTTGATCTTCCGGATCGCACGTGGCCCGACCGCCGTATCGAGAAGGCGCCCCGCTGGTGCGCAGTGGACCTGCGCGACGGCAACCAGGCGCTCATCGAGCCCATGAACATCGAGCGCAAGATGCGCCTGTTCGACCTGCTGGTGCGGATGGGCTACAAGGAAATCGAGGTGGGGTTCCCCTCGGCGAGCCAGACCGACTTCGACTTTGTGCGCGCGCTCATCGAAGGCGACCGTATCCCCGAGGATGTGACCATCCAGGTGCTGACCCAGGCCCGCGAGCACCTCATTGAGCGCACCTACCAGTCACTCGAGGGCGCGAAGAACGCCATCGTGCACCTGTACAACTCCACATCGATCGTGCAACGCGAGGTCGTGTTCCGCGCGGATGAGGACCAGATTCTCGACATCGCCACCCATGGTGCGATGCTGTGCCAGAAGTTCGAGGAGACCATCCCGGACACCCAGGTCTTCTACGAGTACAGCCCCGAGTCCTACACCGGCACCGAACTCGAGTACGCGGTCAAGGTGTGCAACGCGGTGCTCGACGTGTGGAAGCCCACCCCGGAGCGCAAGGTCATCATCAACCTGCCGGCGACCGTCGAGATGGCCACCCCGAACGTGTACGCGGACTCGATCGAATGGATGAACCGCCACCTCGACTACCGGGACTCGGTGGTGCTGAGCCTGCACCCGCACAACGACCGCGGCACCGCGATCGCCGCCGCGGAGCTGGGTTACATGGCTGGCGCGGACCGCATCGAGGGCTGCCTGTTCGGTAACGGCGAGCGCACCGGCAACGTCGACCTGGTCACGCTGGGCATGAACCTGTTCAGCCAGGGAATCGACCCCCAAATCGACTTCTCCGACATCGACGAGGTGCGCCGCACCGTGGAGTACTGCAACCAGATCGACGTGCACCCGCGCCACCCGTGGGGCGGCGACTTGGTGTTCACGGCCTTCTCCGGCTCGCACCAGGACGCGATCAAGAAGGGCCTCGAGGCCATGGACGCGAAGGCACAGGCCCAGGGGGTGGGCGTGGACGACCTCGCGTGGGCCGTGCCGTACCTGCCCATCGACCCGCGAGACGTGGGCCGCTCCTACGAGGCCGTGATCCGCGTCAACTCGCAGTCCGGCAAGGGCGGCGTCGCCTACCTGCTGAAGGCCGAGCGCAACCTCGACTTGCCGCGACGGCTCCAGATCGATTTCTCGCGCGTGGTCCAACTCGCAGCCGACTCGACGGGTGCCGAGCAGACGGCCGACGACATCTGGCGAATCTTCCAGGACGAGTACCTGCCGACGGCCGATGAGGGGCGTCAGTGGGGCCGCCTTGCGCTCCACGGCACGCGCACCACGTCCTCCGACGAGGGCGCGGACACCCTGTCGGCGGACATCCGCGACGGCGACCAGACGGTCACCATCGAGGGTTCCGGCAATGGCCCGGTGGACGCGTTCGTCGCGGCGCTCGGCACGCGTGGCGTCAAGGTCGAGGTGCTGGACTATCACGAGCATGCGATGACCGGCGGCGGCGATGCCCGCGCGGCCGCCTACGTCGAGTGCCAGATCGGCGACGACATCCTGTGGGGGGTCGGCGTGGATCCGTCCATCACGACCGCGACCCTCAAGGCCATCATCTCGGCGGTCAATCGCGCCGAGCGGTAGCCCGCGAGTGTCGTACCTGATCAGGCGCTTCGGGGCGGCGGATGCCGATGCGGTCGCCGCGATGTGGGCCGACGCGTTCCCCGAAGACCCCGCGCGCAACGAGCCGCGTGGCATGATCGCGCGCAAGCTCGCGCGCGACCCGGAACTGTTCTGGGTTGCGTGCGAGAAGGCGGCCGATGCGGGGGCTGGGTCAGCGGCGGCCGGCGACGTGGTGGGCGCGCTGATGGCCGGCTACGACGGCGTGCGCGGATGGCTGTACCACCTCGCGGTGTCTCCCGCGCATCGGCGCTTGGGTGTGGCAAGCGCGCTGGTGGCGCGCGCCGTCGACGAACTGGCCGGGCTGGGCTGCGTCAAGGTCAACCTCCAGGTCCGTGAGACCAACGACGAGGTGAGGGCCTTCTACGAGTCGCTGGGATGGAGCGAGGACCGCTCCTCGTCGCTCGGGCGCATGCTCGGCGACTCGCCCTGACGCGTGCTCGCGCCACCGAGCGCGACCGCGAGGGACAATGGGGGAGTGCCCCTCTACCGTGACGATGCCATCGTGCTCCGTACCCACAAGCTGGGCGAGGCCGACCGCATCATCACGCTGCTGACCAAGCGCCACGGCAAGGTGCGCGCGGTCGCCAAGGGAGTGCGGCGCACGTCCTCGCGGCTGGGGTCCAGGGTCGAGCCGTTCATGCTGATCGACGTGCAGCTGTACGAGGGCAGGAACCTCGACATCGTCAGCCAGGTCGAGACCAAGGAGCCGTACGCGCGCCGCATCGCGGAGGATTATGCGTTGTATACCGCTGCAACCGCGATGGTGGAGACGGCGGACAAACTCGTGGACCACGAGAAGGAGCCGGCGTGGGACCAGTACCGCCTGTTGCACGGGGCACTGGGCTCGCTCAGCCGGCGCGAGCACGAGCCGGGCATGGTGCTCGACAGCTTCTTGCTGCGCTCCCTCTCGCTCGCGGGCTACGAGCCGAGCTTTGACCTGTGCGCGAGCTGCGGCCGGGCGGGGCCGCACCGGGCCTTCGTGGTCGCCGGCGGCGGGGCGGTGTGCGAGGCGTGCCGTCCGCCGGGGGCCGCCGCTCCAGCGCCCGAGACCTTCTCGCTGCTCGAGGCGCTGCTGAGTGGAGACTGGCGTGCGGCGGATGCCTCGGACAGTCGGCCCAGGCGCGACGCTGCCGGGCTCATTGCGGCGTACACCCAGTTCCACCTGGAGCGGAAGGTGCGGTCCCTCAGTCACGTCGACCGGTCGGAGTCCCGACAAGAGTGACCAACCTTGGGGGAGGGAGCGGCAGGCGGGGCGCGGCTAGGCTTGACGCCGTGACTCACTCGCCGCCTTTTCCGCACGCCGAGGGCGCAACGCCGCCCGACCTCTCCGCCGCGGCTATCCCTGCGCACGTCGCGGTCGTGATGGACGGCAACGGGCGGTGGGCCAAGCAACGGGGGCTCTCCCGCACGGAGGGACACACGCGTGGCGAGGCGGCGTTGCTGGACGTGGTCGCGGGGGCGGTCGAGATTGGCGTGACCCACCTCACGGCCTACGCATTCAGTACTGAGAACTGGAAGCGCAGCCCCGACGAGGTGAGGTTCCTGATGGGCTTCAACCGCGACGTGATCCGCCGCCGCCGTGATCAGATGGCCGAGTGGGGCGTGCGGGTGCGGTGGGCCGGGCGACGGCCCAAGCTGTGGAAGTCGGTGATCGACGAGCTCGAACGGGCGGAGGAGATGACCGCGCACAACGACGTGCTCACCCTCACCATGTGCGTCAACTACGGCGGCAGGGCCGAGATCGCCGATGCGGCGCGTGCCATCGCCATCAAGGCCGCCGCCGGCGAGATCGACCCCACCAAGGTGTCTGAGAAGACGCTCGCCGCGCACCTCGACGAGCCCAGCCTGCCGGATGTAGACCTGTTCTGGCGCTCGAGCGGCGAGCAGCGCTCGAGCAACTTCCTGCCATGGCAGGCCGCGTACGCGGAGTACGTGTTCTCTGACGTGCTGTGGCCGGACGTCGACCGCACCCACCTGTGGGCGGCGATCGACGAGTACGCGCGCCGCAACCGGCGGTTCGGCGCCGCCTAGCTGGCCGTTAGCCCGCCGGCATGTCGGCGCGTGCGGGGGCGTGCGCCGCGGCGCCGTCGGTCGCGCGCCGGCGCCACCGGTTCAATGCGAATGCGGCGGTGATCACGACCCCCAGGGCCGCGACCAGCAGCCACGGCGACCGCAGCCACACCTCCCACAGCGACAGCCCGATCGCGGTGTACATGGTCGCCCACATGAGACACCCGGGGAACATCGCGAGTGTGTACAGGTCGAATCGCATGCGCGCAAAGCCTGCCGTGACATTCACCATCGTCTGGAATCCCACGGTCAGGAAGGACACCGGGATGCCGAGGTAACCGCGCCGCTCGAGGAACACGCGCGCCCGATCCATGCCCGGTCCGGACAGCCGATGCGCGAGCCGGGCCCGCCGACTCGCTGGCTTCTGCGTGCGCTCAGCCACGGCATCGGCACCCCCACGGGCCCACCGGCCCACCCAATACGTGCCCTGGGTTCGGACGAACACGACGCCGGTGAGGAACAGGAACAGCCCCCACCACGGCCCCTCGAGTACGAATGACGGCACCCCTGGCATCAGGGCGCGTCCCCGCCGCCGGCGGCGCACTCCTTGCACACGCCCGTGAGTTCGACCGTGTGGTCGATCCGGGAGTAGCCGTGAGACGCGGCGATGCGGTCGGCCCACACCTCGAAGTCGGGGACGTCGATGTCTTCGGCGCGCCCGCAGACGCGGCACCGGAGGTGGTGGTGATGCTCCTCGCCAGCCTCGCAGCGTCGGTACAGCGTCTCTCCGGAGTCGGTCACGACGGTGTCCAGGTCGCCGGCCTCCGCGAGCGACTGCAGCGTCCGATAGACCGTCGCGAGACCCACGCTCGAGCCATCGTGGCGGAGGGTGTCGTGCCACGCCTGCGCGGAACGGAACTCCGAGTGCTTGTCGAGCAGTTCGAGCACCGCGGTGCGCTGCCTTGTCATGCGCTGCGCCGTCATGGCCGTACCGCCACATGCGAGCGTCTGCGTTGGCGGCTGCGCATAAGCGCCGCGCCGACGGCGACCACGATGTAGGCACTCACGCCGAGCACCACGATGAGCGCGCCGGGCTGCAGGTCGTGCTCCAGGGTGATCCCCACTCCCGTGAGGCATAGCGCCATGCCGATCCCCATCGCGACCGACATGGTGCGGGTGAAGGATCCTGTCAGCAGTTGAGCGATGGCGACCGGGACGATCATCAGTGCAGACACGAGCAACACGCCGACCACGCGCATCGACACCGTGATGGTCACCGCCGCGAGCACGGCAACGACCATGTTGAGCGCCCGGACCGGAAGGCCCGTGGAGTACGCGAACTCCTGGTCGTGAGTGACGGCGAACAGCGCGCTGCGCAGCCCGACTCCCAGCACCAGAATCACGGCCGCCATCGCGAGAGTCACCCAGACGTCCGTCCAGGTCACCGTGGAGATCGACCCGAACAGGTACCCGAGCAGGTTGGCATTGGAGCCGCCGGCGACGCTGATGAGCAGCACGCCGAGCGCGATGCCGCCGTAGAACAGGATTGCCATAACGACGTCCGCGGCCGCGGTGCCGCTGGCACGCATGCGCTCGATCACGACCGCGCCCACAATGGCGAACACGATGGCGCCGGGCACCGCGAGGGCGTCCTGCTGCGCGAGGCCGGCGGCGGAGCCCGCGAGCCAGCCGGCGGCGACGCCGGCGAGGGCGACGTGCCCGATTCCGTCGCCGAGCAGGGCCATTCGGCGCTGGACCAGGTAGGTGCCGACCACGGGGGCGCTCGCACCGACCAGCAACGCCACGATGAGCATGCGCTGGACGAGGGGCTCCTGGAGCATCGAGATCATGGGCCCTCCCACTCGAGGGTGGGGCGCTCACGCGTCAGCGGGTCGGCGTGCGGATGCTCGTGATCGTGCCCTGGAAGGGCGTGGACGCCCATGTCTGCGGGCGGCGTGCCCGTGTAAGTGACGCACCCGTGCTCCAGCACTACGGCCTGGTCGATGTGCCGGGCGACTGCCCCCAGCTCGTGGAGCACGATGATGATGGCCGCGCCCTCGTCCTTGAGGTGACCGAGCGCGTGCGCGAACGCCACCTGTGACTCGAGGTCGACCCCCGCCATCGGCTCGTCAAGCACCAGCACCTCCGGACGCCGCACCAGGGCGCGGGCGATCAGCGCGCGCTGCTGCTGGCCGCCGGAGAGACGGGTCACGTCGCGGCCCGCGAGATCGCCGATGCCGAGGGTGTCCAACGCCTCCGTGACCCGGGCGTGGGCGCGGCGTGGGGTGCGCAGGCGGCTGCGTCCCAGCAGGCCCGAGGCGACCACCTCGGTCACGGTCGCGGATACGCCGCCGGCTGCCGAGAGCCGTTGGGGCACGTAGCCGAGTCGCGCGCGGGCGCTCGGGGTGAGGGCGCGGCCGCCCAGTTGGATGTCCCCGTGGGTCGGAATGATGGCGCCCACGAGCGCTCGCACGAAGGTGGACTTTCCCGATCCGTTGCCGCCCATGAGCGCGACGACCTCGCCGCGGTGCGCGTCGAGGGACACCCGGTGAAGGATCTCGGTTCCGCCCAGAGACACGCGCACGTCCCGCGCGCTGAGCACGAGGGACGACGCGGTCGAATCGGTATCAGGCGCAGCCAAGACCGGCTCTCAATGCCTCGAGGTTGCGGGTCATGACCACAATGTAGTCGTCGTCGCCCGTGACCCCTTCGACCGGGTCGAGTACCGCGGTGTCCACGCCTGCATCGGCGGCGAGCGCCCGGACCGCGGCGGCGTCGACCACCGACTCGGAGTAGACGGTGGTGGCGCCGGTGGCATTGACCAGGTCGCGCATTTCCCTCGCACGGGCGGGTGACGGCTCGGCGTCGGGGTCGAGGCCGGATAGTCCGTGCTGCTCGAGATCGAACCGCTCCGTCAGGTACCCGAAGGCCTCGTGGCCGACAAAGATGTCGTGGCGCTCGCACTGGGCCAGGCCCTGTGTGAAGGAGTCATCGAGGGCCAGCAGTTCCGTCTCCAGCGTCACGGCATTCGCGGCGTACGTGTCCGCGTTCGCCGGGTCGATGTCGGCCAGTTCTGCGGCGACGTCGTGCGCGTACTCGGCGAGCAACGTCGGGTCGAGCCAAAAGTGAGGGTCGCCGCCCGCGTGGTCGTGGCCGTGGTCATCCTCGTCGTCCGCGTGAGCCTCGTCCTCGTGCTCGCCCTCATGCGCCTCGACGATGTGGTGTGCGTCCAGCGCGCGCACCCCGGTGGTGGACACCGCGTCGTCCACCGCTGGCTGGAAGTCGCTGAGGAAGAGCACCACGTCGACCACCTGAATCTCACGCACGGATGCGGGGGAGAGCTCCAAGTCGTGCGGCTCGACGCCAGGAGACGTGAGCGCCATCACGGAGGTGTGGTCGCCCCCCACCCGCTCGGCGACGAACTGCAACGGGTAGAAGGCCGCGGCGACCGAGATTGTGGTGGCCGGCGGAGCCGACGCAGAGGCCGACGCGGAGGGCGACGCGGCGACGGGCGCGGTCTCGGTGTCCGTGTCCGTGGTGGTGCAGCCGGCCAGCACGAGGGCGATGGTGGCGGCCGATGCGGCGATGAGGGGCGTGCGAGTAGGCATGCAGCACAGGCTATTGCTAATGAGAATCGAAGTCAATACGGGGCAGCGGTCGTGCCGCGACCTGCCTTGGTGATCGTGTCCCCGCCCGGCCTCGCGCCGATAGACTGTCGCGCATTCCCTCTCGACCCCTCAAGGAGCACTCAGTGGCACAGCCGTCCCGCCTCGACAACGTGATCTCGCTCGCGAAGCGCCGTGGCTTCGTGTTCCCGTGCGGCGAGATCTACGGCGGTACGCGTTCGGCGTGGGACTACGGGCCGCTCGGCGTGGAGCTCAAGGAGAACATCAAGCGTCAGTGGTGGCGCAACGTGGTCGCGAGCCGCGACGACATCGTGGGTCTGGACTCCTCGGTCATCTTGCCCCCCAGGGTGTGGGAGGCCTCCGGCCACATCGGCGCGTTCGTCGACCCGCTGGTCGAGTGCCTGAGTTGCCACAAGCGCTACCGCGAGGACCACCTGCTCGAGGAGTTCGAGGAGAAGAAGGGCCGCGCCCCCGAGGGAGGCCTTGCCGAGGTCGCGTGCGTCAACTGTGGCACCCGCGGGCAGTGGACCGAACCCAAGATGTTCAACGGCCTGCTGAAGACCCACCTGGGTGTCACCGAAGACGAGTCCGGGCTGCATTATCTGCGCCCGGAGACCGCTCAGGGCATCTTTGTGAACTTCGAGAACGTTCAGCGCACGTCGCGCATGAAGGTGCCGTTCGGCATCGGCCAGATCGGCAAGTCCTTCCGTAACGAGATCACTCCCGGAAACTTCATCTTCCGCACGCGCGAGTTCGAGCAGATGGAGATGGAGTTCTTCGTCAAGCCCGGCTCGGACGAGGAGTGGCACCAGTACTGGATCGACGCGCGTACCGATTGGTACACGGGCCTGGGGATCAACCGCGACAACCTGCGCCACTTCGAGCACCCGGCAGAAAAGCTGTCGCACTACTCCAAGCGCACCGTCGACATCGAGTACCGGTTCGGCTTCACCGGCTCCGAATGGGGCGAGCTCGAGGGCGTCGCGAACCGCACCGACTTTGACCTCACCACGCACTCTCAGCACTCGGGCAAGGACCTCAGCTACCTGGACCCGGCCACGAACGAGCGCTACACGCCGTACGTGATCGAACCCGCCGCTGGCCTCACGCGCTCGCTCATGGCCTTCCTGGTCGAGGCATACGACGAGGACGAGGCCCCCAACACCAAGGGCGGCGTCGACAAGCGCACCGTGCTGCACCTGGACCCGCGCCTCGCGCCGGTCAAGGCTGCCGTGCTCCCGCTGTCGAAGTCCGAGGAGCTCATGCCCACCGCATCGGCGCTTGCGCAGGAGCTGCGCGGTGTGTGGAACGTCGACCTCGACGTGACCCAGGCGATCGGCAAGCGCTACCGCCGTCAGGACGAGATCGGCACGCCGTTCTGCATCACGGTCGACTTCGAGACGAAGGACGACCAGGCGGTCACCATCCGCGACCGCGACACCATGCAGCAGGAGCGGGTCGCGCTCGGCCAGGTGCAGTCCTACCTGGCCACCCGGCTCGTCGGCGCCTAAGGACCACCATGGGCGGTGGCCACTCGCACGCGCTCGAGCGGGCACCGCGGGCGTCCGAGCGCACCACGCTGGTGCTGTCGGTGATCGTAGGCATCGTGCTGTTCTTCACGACCCTCGGCGCCGTCGCAGTGTGGCCGTCGGATTGGTCGATGCTGCGCTCGGTCCCCACCACCTACGAGGGTGCCCAGTGGGTGTCCGCGACGGTCCAGTCCGTCGATGCGGGCACGGGCGTCGCCGCGGCGACCGTGTCCGGGCAGGAACAGTCGGGCCCGCAGGACCTCCTCCCGGCGGACCTGGGCACCTTCGACTACGAGCCAGGCGACAGAGTGCGCGCGCTGCAGCTCGACACTGGGGAACTCGTGTTCGGCGACTTCGAACGCGCCAACCCGATGCTGCTGCTGCTCGTGGCGTACGTGCTGCTGGTCGTGGGAATCGCGTGGTGGCGCGGGATCGGTGCCCTGTTAGGGCTGGCTGCCGCGTTCGGGATCATTATCTTCTTCACCGTCCCGGCGCTGTTCGACGGTGCGGACCCGCTGGTGACCGGGCTGGTGACCGGATCCGGGGCGCTGGCGATGCTGCTGTACCTCGCTCACGGCGTCAACTCACGTACGACGACCGCCTACCTGGGCACACTGGCGGGACTGACGGTCACGGCGCTGCTCGCCTGGTGGGCAGTCGACGCCTCCCGCCTCACCGGCATCTGGTCCGAGGAGGGCGCCCACCTTGAGCTCTCGGGGCGCTCCGTCGACCTCCAGGGTCTCGTGCTGTGCGGCATCGTGATCGCCGGCCTCGGTGTGCTGAACGACGTGACGGTGACTCAGTCGTCCGCGGTCTGGGAGCTACGGGCCGCGCGCCCGGACATCACCCGCTGGAACCTGTTCCGCCGCGGCATGCGCATCGGCCGCGACCACATCGCATCGACGGTCTACACGATCGCGTTTGCCTACGTGGGCGCGGCCCTGCCCGCGATCATGCTGATCAGCCTTTACGACACGTCGCTCGGCTCCACCCTCACGACGGCGGAGATCGCGGAGGAGGCGGTCCGCACGCTCGTGAGCTCGATCGGACTGGTGCTCGCCGTTCCGCTGACGACCGGCATCGCCGCCCTGGTGGTGGGCCACGACGCACTCGCGTCCGAGAGTCCGGCGCCGGGCCCGGTCGGGGAGCCAGGTGGCCTCCGTGCGGCGGCGCCAACCGCCGGTCCCTCGGCGATCGCGGATGCCCCGCCGCCGGCCGTGGGGCCCGAGGCCCGCGCCAAGGCGGTGGAGTGACCGTCGCCATCGGCGACAATAGGGGCATGACCACCACCGAGACGGCTGCCGCACGCGTGCTGCCCCCGCTGCGCATCGGGCCCCTCGAGGTCGACACCCCGGTGGTGCTCGCGCCCATGGCGGGCATCACCAACGCGGCCTTCCGCCGGCTGTGCCGCGAGCACGGGGGCGGGCTGTACGTCGCAGAGATGGTCACGTCCCGTGCTCTCGTCGAGCGCACGCGAGAGAGCATGCGGATCATCCACCACGACCCGGACGAGAAGCCCCGATCGGTGCAGGTGTATGGGGTGGACCCCGCGACCATCGGCGCCGCGGTGCGCATGCTGGTCGAAGAGGACCGCGCCGACCACATCGACATGAACTTTGGCTGCCCGGTGCCCAAGGTGACGCGCAAGGGCGGGGGAGCGGTGTTGCCGTGGAAGAAGGACCTCTTCCGCGACATCGTGCGCGCCGCGGTCAGGGAGGCAGCCCCGTTCGACGTGCCTGTCACCGTGAAGATGCGCAAGGGGATCGACGACGATCACCTGACATATCTCGAGGCCGGCCGCACCGCGGAGCGGGAGGGGGCGGCCGCGGTGGCGCTCCACGCGCGCACCGCGGCGGACTTTTACTCGGGAACAGCGGACTGGTCCGCCATCGCGCGCCTCAAAGAGGCGATCACGTCGATCCCGGTGCTGGGCAACGGCGACATTTGGTCGGCGGAGGATGCCCTCGCGATGGTAGAGCAGACGGGATGCGACGGCGTGGTGGTGGGCCGCGGGTGTCAAGGGCGGCCGTGGCTATTCGGTGACCTGCAGGCCGCGTTCGAGGGGCGCGACGAGCGAGCGCGTCCGGGACTGCGGTTCGTCGCGGACACGATCTATCGTCACAGCGAACTGATGGTGGCCTTCTACGACGGGGACGAGAACAAGGCAGTGCGCGAAATGCGCAAGCACATGGCCTGGTACCTCAAGGGATACCCGGTGGGCGGGGACCTGCGCCGGTCGTTGGGCCTGGTCAACACTCTCGACGGCCTGCGCGCGCTGCTCGACTCGCTGCCTCTCGACACCCCGTATCCGGGCGAAGCTGCGGAAGGCGCGCGCGGCCGGCAGGGGACGCCCAAGCGGCCCGCGTGTCCGGAGGGCTGGCTCGACACCCAGGACATCACCCCTGACATCGAGGCCCGCCTGCGCGAGGCGGAACTCAGCGTCTCAGGAGGCTGACGGTCGCTCAGGCGAGCCCGAGCGGAGGCTGGCCTCCCGCATCGGCCGCCGGACCGCCTCCCTCCGGAACAGGGGATTCGTCGCGCGGCTCGCGCGCGGGCACGAGCGTGAGCTGCACCATCCCGTCGCCGTAGCGCCTCACATCGGTGACCGTGATGTGGTGACGCCGCTCCGCCCCGGCGAACAGGGGGCGACCAGCGCCGAGCACCGTGGGGTGGACGGTCACGGTCATCTCATCGATGAGGCCCGCATCGAGCGCCTGCCGGATCACGCTGCCGCCGTCGATGTACACGTCCTTGTCTCCGGCGGCGTCGCGAGCCTCCGCGACGAGGTTCGCGATCGGCGCGGAGCCGGGCCTCACGGTAGGCGGCGCGACCTCGAGGGGTCGCCCGGTCGCGACGATGATCGGCAGGTCCCCGTACGGCCAGTCGACATCGAACGCGGACACCACGTCGTACGTGCGCCGACCCATCAGCATTGCGCCCACCTCCGCGATGAAGGCGTCGTAACCCAGCGCATCGGCCGAATGCTGTGCCCACACCCCGGTGGCCATCGGTGCCCATACCGGTCGAGGTGCTTCCAGCCAGTCGATCTCGTCGCGCGGACCGGCGATAAAGCCGTCGAGCGAACTAGCGATGTATGCGCGCACTCGTCCCATGGCACCACGCTACGTCCGTGCGGCGTCGCGTGCCGGGCGACTGACAGGCTCGCCCCGATTTCGGGGCCCCAAACCCGCTCGGGCAGCCCCGCGCTGATAGCGTGGCGGGCACCTCAGCTGCTTGATCGCCCCGGGAGGAGACCGCCGTATGCTCCGCACGCGACGCTTCGTCATGTCCGACCCCGATGAGGTCAAGCGGCTGGTCCGCCGGCACCCGTGGGCCACCATCGTGTCTCCGACGTCCCGCGGCCTGGTGGCGTCCCACTACCCGGTGCTGCTGGAGGAGGACGAAGACGAGATCGTGCTGCTCAGCCACTTTGGGCGGCCCGACGACGAGCTCCACGAACTCGGGGCACACGAGGCGCTGGTCATCGTCCAGGGCCCGCACGACTACGTGTCCGCCAGTTGGTACGAGCCGGGCGAGGTGGTCCCCACCTGGAATCACGTCACCGCTCATCTTTACGGAACCCCGGAGGTCCTCTCCGACGAGCAGACCTACGCGATGCTGTCGCGCCTGACCGACCACTTCGAGCAGCACTACCCCGAGGGGCGCAGCCTGTCCGAGGACGAGCAGGGCACGCGGGCGATGGCCAAGGGCACGGCGGGCTTTCGCATGCGCGTCACGCGATTCGAGGCCCGCGCGAAACTGAGCCAGAACAAGTCGCCGCACGTGGTTCAGAGCATCGCCGAGCAGTTCGCCCAGCACAATCCGCCACTGGCGGACGAGATGAGGCGCGCGCAGGGGTGACCCGCACGCGGCGGTAGCCCGCGCCGCCCCGTGCCATCTCCACAGGGCTCGGATGGATGTGACGTGCCTGGCCACGAGCCGGATAGCATCGAACCGTGAGCGCCCTCCCCGACGGCTACGAGCCGGTAGATGCCGAGCGCTGGATCACCGAGCCGCCCAAGGCCGCCCAGCGCACGCCCTTCGAGCGGGACCGGGCGCGCATTGTCCACTCGAGCGCGTTGCGCAGGCTCGGCGCCAAGACCCAGGTGCTGGGGCTGGGCTCGGGCGACTTTGTCCGCACCAGGCTCACCCACTCGCTCGAGGTCGCACAGGTGGGCCGCGAGCTCGGCAAGGCGCTCGGGTGTTCGCCCGACATCGTGGACGCGGCGTGCTTGGCGCACGACCTCGGCCACCCCCCGTTCGGTCACAACGGCGAGCGCGCGCTGGACTCGGTGAGCCGCGACATCGGGGGTTTCGAGGGCAACGCGCAGACGCTGCGGCTGCTGACCCGCCTCGAGCCCAAGTCGATCGACCCCGCGACGGGTCGCTGCGTGGGGCTCAACCTCACGCGCGCGGGTCTAGACGCGGTGGTGAAGTACCCGTGGCGTGAACCCGCCGCACCCATGCGCCCCGACGGCACTCCGAGCCGCAAGTTCGGGGTGTACGACCAGGACCTGCCGGTGTTCGAGTGGCTGCGCGAGGGAGCCGTCGGCACCCAGCAGAGTTTCGAGGCGCAGGTCATGGATGTCGCGGACGACATCTCGTACTCGGTGCATGATCTCGAGGATTCGATCGTGTACCGCGCCGTCAAGCTCTCGACGCTGCGCGACCCAGGGCAGACCCGTGCCGTCGTCGAGCATGTGCGCGAGTGGTACGGGGCCGGGGAGGACGAGCCGTTGATCGCCGCGCTCGGCCGGCTGCAGCAACTGCAGTGGTGGGCCGACGACTACGACGGGTCCCGCCGGTCCCTGGCAGCACTCAAGGACATGACCAGCCAGATCATCGGCCGGTTCGCGCAGGCGATCATCCAGGCCACCCGTGACGAGCACGGCCCCGGCGCGCTGACCCGGCACCGCGCCTCGCTGGTAGTGCCGCAGGGCACGCTCGACGAGATCCTGATCCTCAAGGGCGTCGCCGTCCACTTCTTGATGGCGCCCCGCGAGTTGAGCCCTACGTACTCCAAGCAGCGCCGGGTGTTGAAGGAACTCGTGGCCGCGATTGCGGAGCGGGGCGCGGACGCGATGGAGCCGCAGTTCGCCGCAGACTACGCGCAAGCCGCCGACGACGACGAGCGGCTGCGGGTTGCCGTCGATCAGGTGGCGTCGCTCACCGACACGTCGGCGTACAACTGGCACCACAAGTACTGCGGCGGGCCGCAGGCGGGGGAGTAGGCGGGCGAATCGGCGGGCGAGTGGGCCGCCAGCGCGGTTACGGGGCGGTTGCGGCTACGGCGCGGGCGCGGGGTCCGCGGGACGACGCGCGCGCGCCAGCATGACTATCGCCGCGATCGGCAGCACCAGCGGCACCCAGCCGTACGCCGAGCCGAAGCCGGTCCACACCGTGTGGTCGGGCCACCACTCGGGCACCAGGTAGCCGAGCGCGCCGACCACGATGACGCCCACGAGTTCGACCCCGGTACCCCACAGGGCCACGGTGCGCCAGCCGCGCCACAGCGCCAGCGCGATCACGACATAGAGCACGGCCGATGCGCCCGAGACCAGGTACGGCACCGGCGCCTCGGACAGTTTGGTCGTGATTTGCACGATAGAGCGCCCCGCTGCCGCGAGCCCGAGCACCGCGTAGGCGACGATCAGCACCAGCCGTCCGATGGGTGACATCAGGTGGCCAAGATGATGAACACGCGCCACGCGAGCACCGCCGCGGCGATCGCGACGATGACTGCCGCGCCGCCGTCCACGCGCGCGATTTGATCCGGCTGCAGCACGGGTCGGTTCGGGTCGGGGTCGAGGGCGGCGGCATCGGGCGCGCCCAGCCGGCCAATGCCGAGCAGGGGAAGCAACACCAGCGCCGCGATCAGGTAGCCGATGGTGAGGACGAGCCCGGCGTCGTTACCGCTGAAGAGCACGACGATCACGGAGATCACCTGCACGGCGGTCACGATCCAGAATCCGGTCACCACCCGCTCGAGCATGCGATGCGCGCGCACCTGCACCATTGTCACGATGCCTGCGAGGGCGAGCACCGCGCACCCCGCGAGCACCACGGGGTAGATCACCCCGCCGTAGACCTCCATCTACTACTGCTGCGCCTGCTGCACGCGCATCGGAAGGCGAGACACCTCTTCGCCGTCGACCGAGATGGCCCACGCGAACATGCCGGCTTCCGCGAAGCGCAGGCCGTCGATCGTGAACGCGAAGCAGGCCACCTGCTCGTCGCCGTCCACGAGGTGCGGCGGGCGTCCCAGCGTGAAGTCGCCGCCCATGGCGCGCACGGGCTGCGCCTTTCCGTCGGCATCGGCGCGTAGCCCGATCGGGTACTCCTTGCCATCCTCGGTGACGAGCTTGAGCTCGAATGTGTGGGCGACGTTGGTGGCCGTAAACGGCACGTGCACCGTGGCGGCGACGGCCAGGCGGCGGTGCGCGGCGGGGAACTGTCGGACGTAGATGGTGTTCCATCCGGCGCCGAGGGCGTAGATCTTGCCCTGGACGACCTCGGCCGAGTCAGCGAGGAATGCGTCGACTCTCACAGGATTTCCTTTCGTGGAAGGTCTTGGGGCAAGCCTACCGATCCAGTACCGATGCGCGGTCCGGGCCCGGACGGTGACTTCGCGGTGAGTGAGCGCGATCTGGCCCCCTCGCGTGCGCGAGTAGGGTGATGCCGTGGCAGGCAGCATCAATCGGGACGACATCGCGTCGGTCCGTGAGCGTGCGCCGATCGAGGACATCGTCGGCCAGCACGTCGCCCTCAAGAGCGCGGGCGTGGGGTCCCTCAAGGGGCTGTGCCCATTCCACGACGAGCGCTCGCCGTCGTTTCACGTACGTCCGGGTGTGGGGCGTTGGCACTGCTTCGGTTGCGGCGAGGGCGGCGACGTCATCGAGTTCGTGATGCGCATGGACGGCTTGCCCTTCGCCGAGGCGGTGGAGTACCTCGCCGAGCGAGCGGGTGTGCAGCTGCGCTACGAGGCGGGCGGCTCTGCCCGACGCGAGGGAACGACCGGGCTGCGCAAGCGCCTGCTCGAGGCCCACCGCATCGCCGCCGCCTACTTCGCCGAGCAGCTCGCGTCCCCCGAGGCGCGCATCGGCCGCGATTTCTTGCGCGAGCGCGGTTTCGACCGCGAGGCGGCGGAACTGTTCGGTGTCGGATATGCGCCGCAGGGGTGGTCGCACCTCGGCGAGCACCTGCGTGGCAAGGGGTTCACCGAAGAGGAGCTGCGCGCCACGGGGTTGATGTCCGAGGGCGCGCGGGGCCTCTACGACAGGTTCCGCGGGCGGTTGGTGTGGCCCATCAGGGACGTCACGGGCGAGGTCATCGGGTTCGGGGCGCGTCGCCTGCACGAGGACGACCAGGGGCCCAAGTACCTCAACACCCCCGAGACCGCGCTGTACAAGAAGGCGCAGGTGCTTTACGGCCTGGACCTCGCGAAGTCCTCGGTGCGCTCCGAGCGTATGACTGTGGTGGTCGAGGGGTACACGGACGTGATGGCCTGTCACCTCGCTGGGATCACCAACGC
>JBKBNW010000002.1:0-47292 GCA_046295115.1 Demequina sp. | reverse complement strand
GAGGCTCCCATCGAGGCCGCCGCCGCGACGTTCCTTTCCCTCGACGAGATCCGTGACGCCTCGCAGGCGCGCGGCCTGGATTGGGCGACTATCGGCCCCTTTGGTGCGGCCGATGCGGTGGTCGCCGAGCTCGGCGATGTCGAGGACTACCGGGGCCGACTGGAGCAGGCCCTCGTCGGGGTGCGCGCGCGCGTCGCCGACGGCTGGACCGTGGTGATTACGGCCGCGGGAACCGGCTCGGCGCATCGGCTCGCCGAACAGTGCGCGGAGCTCGATATCGCCGCGCGGGTCATGGACGAGTTCGAGCCCATCGACGGCGTGGTGGCGATCGTGCCGCACGTGACCGGCATGGGCTTTCAGTCCGCCGAGTCGCGGCTGCTGGTGCTGCACGAGTCTGACCTCACTGGCCGCGCGGCGACGGCCGCGGGACCCAAGGTCAAGGTGCCAAGCAGGCGCCGCAACGTGGTCGATCCGCTCCAGCTGCGCACCGGCGACTTCGTGGTCCACGAAAGCCACGGCGTGGGCCGGTTCGTCGAACTCACCAAGCGCACCGTGCGGGGGACCGAACGCGAGTATCTGGTGATCGAGTACGCGCCCTCCAAGCGGGGCGGGCCGTCGGACCGACTGTCGGTGCCCACCGATCAGCTGGACCTGGTCACCAAGTACGTGGGCGGCGAGGCGCCGTCGGTCAACAAGATGGGCGGCTCGGACTGGGCGAAGACCAAGAGCCGCGCGCGCAAGGCGGTCAAGGAGATCGCGGGCGAGCTGATCCGGCTGTACTCGGCACGGATGGCCTCGCAAGGCCGCCAGTTTGGGCCGGACACTCCGTGGCAGCGTGAACTGGAGGAGGCCTTCGCGTACGTCGAGACCCCCGACCAGCTCAGCAGCATTGACGAGGTCAAGGCGGACATGGAAAAGGCCGTGCCGATGGACCGCCTGGTGTGCGGCGACGTGGGGTTTGGCAAGACCGAGATTGCGCTGCGCGCGGCTTTTAAAGCGATTCAGGACGGCGCCCAGGTCGCGGTGCTGTGCCCGACCACGCTGCTCGTCAAGCAGCACGTCGACACCTTCACGGAGCGGTTCGCCCAGTTCCCCGTCAAGGTCGCCTCGCTCTCGCGGTTCCAGACGGACAAGGAGGCCAAGGAGGTCATCGAGGGGCTGTCCGACGGCACTGTGGATTTGGTGATCGGCACCCACCGCCTCATCACCGGCCAGGTGCGCTTCAAGGACCTGGGGCTCATCATCATCGACGAGGAGCAGCGGTTCGGAGTCGAACACAAGGAGACCCTGAAGGCCATGCGCACGGACGTCGACGTGCTGTCGATGTCGGCCACGCCGATCCCGCGCACGCTCGAGATGGCCGTCACCGGCATCCGCGAGATGTCGACCCTCGCGACCCCGCCCGAGGAGCGCCACCCGATCCTCACGTATGTAGGCCCGCACGAGAACCCGCAGGTCGCGGCGGCCATCAGGCGCGAACTCATGCGCGACGGTCAGGCCTTCTACATTCACAACTCGGTGAAGACCATCACCTCGGCCGCGAGGCGGCTCTCCGAGCTGGTCCCCGAGGCGCGCATCGCGATCGCGCACGGCCAGATGAGCGAGAAGCAGCTCGAGCAGGTCATTGTCGACTACTACGACCGCAAGTACGACGTGCTGGTGTGCACCACCATCGTCGAGACCGGGCTCGACATCCCCAATGCCAACACCCTGATCGTCGAGCGCGCGGACAAGTTCGGGCTGTCGCAGCTGCACCAGTTGCGCGGGCGCGTGGGGCGAGCCCGTGAGCGCGCCTACGCGTACTTCCTGTACCCGATGGACCGCACTCTCACCGAGACCGCCCACGACCGGCTGCAGACCATCGCGGCCAACACGGACCTGGGCTCCGGCATGGCCGTCGCGATGAAGGACCTCGAGATCCGCGGCGCGGGCAACCTGCTGGGCGGCGAGCAGTCGGGCCACATCGAGGGCGTCGGGTTCGACCTGTACATCCGCCTGGTGGGAGAGGCGGTCGCGGACTTCCGCGGCGAGGGGGAGCCCGAGCGCGCGCCGATGACGATCGACCTGCCCATCGACGCGCACCTCCCGGAGCAGTACATCGAGCACGAGCGCCTGCGTCTCGAGGCGTATCGCAAGATCGCCGATGCGGTTGACGGCGCCGCGCTCGACGCCATGGAGGAGGAGCTGCGCGACCGCTACGGCAACCTCCCCGAGCCCGTCGAAAACCTCTTCGCGGTCGCGCGCCTGCGAATCGAGGTGCGGGAGGCGGGCATCAGGGACGTGGTCGCCCAGGGCAAGTACGTGAGGTTCAGTCCCGTCGAGCTGCCCGACTCCGCCGCGATGCGAATCAACCGGCTCTACCCCGGCACGCTCATCAAGCCGGCCGTACGCCAGGTGTTGGTACCCGCACCCCTCACCGCGCGCGTCGGCGGCTCGCCAATCGAGGGACTCGCCGTGCTCGACTGGGTACGCGAGGTGATTCGGGCGGCGCGTCCCGCGCCCGTAGGATGAGGCACATGTTGATGAGCGTCCGTCACCGTGTCCTCAGCGGCGTCCTTGCCGGCACCGCGATGCTGCTGGCGGGGTGTGCGGTGCCCGGTCAGCCGGCCCCGCCAGGAGCCGCCGCCGTGTATGAGGGTCACACCGTCACTAACCAGCGCGTGTCGATGCTCGAGGACGCGTGGAGCGACGAGGCCGCCGAGCCCGCCGGCCGCCGCAACGTCATCACCCTGGAACTCATGCGCGAGCCGCTGGCGGCCGCTACTGGCCAGATCAATTACGAGTACCACCGCACTCAGGCGGTGCAGCAGGCCAAGGCGGTGCTGCGAGCGCAGGGCGTCCAGACCGAGCCCAGCGAGGAGCTCGTCGATGCGATCGAGGCGGCCCTACTCCTCGCCGCCTTCACCCTGCTCCCTGAGGATTTGAGCGCACTGCAGTCCGTCGCCGAGCAGGTCGAGGCCGAGGCGGCGACGAACCCGCGCACCGGCGACTTCAGCGCCGAGGCGTTCATGGCATCGGCGCAGCAGGCCGTCCAACTCGCGACCGCCACCGCGAATCAGGGTTCCCCCGTGTGGTTCGTGAAGTTCAGTACCGTCAACGGGCTGACCGACCCCGACGCACCCTGGCTCGCCACCGAGTGACGGCCGCGGAGGACGCAGCGGGCGCCGGGCTGGCCCGGCTCGTCGCGGTGATGGACCGCCTGCGCTCGCCCGGCGGGTGCCCTTGGGACGCCGAGCAGACGCACGCCTCCCTCGCGCCGTACGCGCTCGAGGAGGTGCACGAGCTCATCGACGCGATCGAGACCGGTACCCGCGCCGACGTGCGTGAGGAGCTCGGCGACGTGCTGCTGCAGGTGGTGTTCCACGCACGCGTCGCGACCGAGCACCCCGACGACCCGTTCGGCATCGACGAGGTGGCGCACGCGGTCGCGAACAAACTCGTCGAGCGTCACCCCCACGTCTTCGACGACGCCGATGCGGGCACGGCCGAGCAGGTACACGCACGGTGGGAGCGCATCAAGAAAGAAACCAAGCACCGCGAGTCGGTGATGGATGGCATCCCCGCGGCGCAGCCCGCGCTCGCACGGGCCCAGAAAGTCCTCTCTCGCGCTGCCCGCTCCGGACTGAATGTCCGGGATCCCGCCGGGGTGGGCATCGGCCCACAGTTGCTCGCACTCGTGGCGCGCGCGCAGGCCGAGGGTGTCGACGCGGAGGGCGCGCTGAGGCAGGCCACCAGGGACTACGAGAGCGCCGCGCGTGAGGCAGAAGGCGCATCGGCCGCCGTCACCGAAGGTTCACCCACCTAGGACCTACGTCGGTGAGCGACCCGAATCGCCCGCCGATACACTCAAAGAAGAAAACCCCAGCAAACTGAAGGAGCAACATGGCCATCATTGAGGCTATTGGCGCCCGCGAGATTCTTGACTCGCGCGGCAACCCCACCGTCGAGGTCGAGGTCGCGCTGGAGGATGGCACGTTCTCGCGCGCCGCAGTGCCCTCTGGCGCCTCCACCGGCGCCTTCGAGGCGGTCGAGCGTCGCGACGGCGACAAGAACCGCTACCTGGGCAAGGGCGTCGAGCAGGCCGTGGACGCGGTCATCGACGACATCGCCCCGGAGATCGTCGGACTCGACGCCACCGAGCAGCGCATCGTCGACCAGACCATGCTCGACCTGGATGGCACCGACAACAAGGGCAAGCTCGGCGCGAACGCGATCCTGGGCGTGTCGCTCGCCGTCGCGAAGGCCGCGGCCGACTCGGCAGACCTCGCGCTGTTCCGCTACATCGGCGGCCCCAACGCGCACCTGCTGCCCGTGCCGATGATGAACATCCTGAACGGCGGCTCGCACGCCGACTCGAACGTCGACATCCAGGAGTTCATGATCGCTCCCGTCGGCGCCCCGACCTTCCGTGAGGCCTACCGCTACGGCGCCGAGGTCTACCACGCCCTCAAGTCCGTGCTCAAGGAGCGCGGCCTGGCCACCGGTCTGGGCGACGAGGGCGGCTTCGCGCCGAACCTCGCGTCGAACCGTGAGGCGCTCGACCTGATTCTGGTTGCGATCGAGAAGGCCGGCCTCAAGCCCGGCGAGGACATCGCGCTTGCGCTCGACGTCGCCGCCACCGAGTTCTACGAGGACGGTCACTACAACTGGGAGGGCGGCCAGAAGTCGCCCGAGCAGATGGCCGACTTCTACGAGCAGCTGGTCGCCGACTACCCGCTGGTGTCCATCGAGGACCCGCTGGACGAGGACGACTGGAGCGGCTGGACTGGCCTCACCGCCCGCATTGGCGACAAGGTCCAGATCGTGGGAGACGACCTGTTCGTCACCAACCCCACGCGCCTCAAGCGCGGCATCGACGAGCGCTCGGCGAACGCCCTGCTGGTGAAGCTCAACCAGATCGGCACCCTGACCGAGACCATCGACGCCGTGTCGATGGCGACCCGCGCGGGCTTCACCTCGATGGTGTCGCACCGTTCGGGCGAGACCGAGGACGTGTCGATCGCCGACCTGTCCGTCGCGCTCAACACCGGCCAGATCAAGACCGGTGCGCCCGCCCGCGGCGAGCGCATCGCCAAGTACAACCAGCTGATGCGCATCGAGGAGGAGCTGGACGACGCCGCCGCGTACGCCGGCACCTCGGCGTTCCCGCGCAGCTACTCGGCATAAGCGCAGGGCTCGACGCCCCACCGCTCGCGAAGGCCGCGGGGGGGGGTTGCAAACGACCCCCGGGCGGTTGGCGGTACCCCCCCCGCAACGGAACCGCAGGTTTGCGGGGGGGGCGGGGCGGGGGGGGCCCCCGCCCCTCGACTCCTCAGAGGCCGCGACGACCGCGCTGTCCCGGCGGCCGGCACGCTGGCCCGCGACCAGCAAACATGCCCCGACGAGGACGAACGGCACCTTGGGCAGTCCAGGGACGAGGGCAAGCGCGCAGGCGGCCGCCCCAGCGATCATCAGCGCGCTGCGCGACTGCGTGAGTTGCTCGCTAGCGGCGGTCCCCATGTCCGCCGACGCCGTGGCCCTGGTGACGATGAGTCCCGTGGACACCGACATCAGCAGCGCGGGAATCTGCGTGACCAGGCCGTCGCCGATGGTCAGCAGCGAGTACCGCTCGAGCGCCTCCCCCGCCGGCATGCCGAGTTGGGCCATTCCGACCCCGAGCCCGCCGAGGAGGTTCACGATCGTGATGATGATGCCCGCGATCGCATCGCCCTTGACGAACTTGGACCCCCCATCCATCGCACCGTAGAAGTCGGCCTCGGCCGCCACGTCCGCGCGCCGTTGGCGCGCCGTGTCCTCGTCGATGAGCCCGGAGTTGAGGTCCGCATCGATGGCCATCTGCTTGCCGGGCATGGCGTCGAGGGTGAAGCGGGCGCCGACCTCCGCCACGCGGCCGGCACCGTTGGTGATCACCGCGAACTGGATGACCACCAGGATCAGGAAGATCACCAAGCCGATGATGAGCGACCCGCCCACGACGATCTGCCCAAAGGCGCCGATCACCTCTCCCGCGTAGCCGTCGCGCAGCACTAGCCGCGTGGAGGCGACGTTCAGTCCGAGCCGGAACAGCGTCAGCACCAGCAGTAGCGATGGGAACACCGAAAAGTCCAGCGGACGCTTCACGTACATCGACGTGAGCAGCACCACGAGGGACATCGCGATGTTGATCACGATCAGCATGTCGAGCAGCTGCGCTGGCAGCGGCACGACGAGCAGCATCACAATGGCGACAACGCCCACGGGGACGGCGAAGTTAGTCACGGGGTTCTTCACGGGTGGCGCTCCTGGCGACGGTGGGCAGGGAACAGGCGGGTGATCATGCGGCGACGTCCGCCGCATCGGGATCGTGATGGATGCCGGCGGCGGCGCCGCGGCGACGCAATGACATGACGAACGCGAGGACACGAGCGACAGCGGCGTAGAGGTGGGGAGGGATCTCCTGACCGAGCTCGCACGCGTCGTGCAGCGCGCGAGCCAGTGGCACGTCCCTGATCATCGGGACGCGACTGTCGGTCGCCACCTCACGAATGCGAGTGGCGACGTGGCCGCGCCCCTTGGCGACCACACGCGGTGCCCCGGTGCCCGGCTGGTAGCGCAGCGCGACGGCGACATGGGTCGGGTTCACCATCACCACGTCCGCATGGGCAATCTCCGCCATCATCCGATTGCGGCTCATGGCCAGCTGCCGCGCACGGACCTGGCTCTTGATCCATGGGTCGCCCTCGGACTGCTTGTGCTCGTCCTTGATCTCCTTCATGGACATGCGAGTCTGCTTACGGTTGCGCTTCATCACCATCAGAATGTCCGCGCCCGCCAGCACCAGACCGGCGACCACCGCGACCCGCACCAGGGACCACGCCCCGTTCCTGGCCTCTTCGAGGATCTTCGGCAGCGAGTGCGCCCCGGTGCCGATGAGAACCGGGACGGTCGCCTGGACCACGACGAACAGCACCGAGCCGATTGCCCCGGCCTTCAGCGCCGCCTTCGCGCCGTTCCACCACGCCTCCGGCCCGAACACCTTCTTGAAGCCCTGCTTGGGGTTGAAGTGCTTCACGGTGGGCTTCAGGCGCTTGGGAGCCAGGTGGATGCCCCCCTGCACGGCGCCCGCCGCGATTGCCGCGAGCACCACCGCGCCGAACAACGGAGCCATCGTGGCGAGCATCGAGCTGAGGGCATCTCCCAGCACCTGCAGGCCGACCACAGGGTCGGGGGCGTCCGCGACTACCGCGATGGCGGCCAGGTGGTCACGAGAGGCCTCACCTCCCTTCGAAATCACCAAGGGCAACGTGGCCGTGGCCGCACCCACCACCACCCAGGCGGACAAGTCCTGTGACCGCTGCAGCGAGCCGTCCCGCCGCAACTTCCGCATGCGGGTGGGGGTGGCCTTCTCAGATTTGGACCCCGAGTCGTTGTCGCTCACGCCGTCACCACCGTCATCGCGGTGAAGGCGCGGCCCGACAGGGAGGCGATGACTTGGGGCAGCGCGAGAAAGGCGATCGAGCCGAGCGCCAGGGTGATCAGGATTTTGAGTGGGAAGCCAAGCGCGAACGCATTCAACGCCGGGGCCACGCGGGTGAGGAGACCGAGGCCGACGTCCGCGAGGAACAGCACGACCAGCAGCGGTCCCGCGATCTGCACGGCGGCGACCATCAGTTCCGAGAGCCCACCGGCCATCAGGGAGGCGATCGACTCGAGGTTCACGCCGGCGCCAAGCGGGACCGCGTCGAAGGACCTCACGACCCCGCTGATGACCAGCTGGTGGCCGTCGGAGGCGAACAACAGCGCGAGGGCCGCCATGTAGTAGAAGCGGGAGAACACCGAGCCTTGTGAACCGGAGATCGGGTCGTAGCCCTGCGCGAGCTGGAACCCACCAAACAGGTCAATGAGCCCGCCGGCGGCCTGCACCGCGCCGAACACGAGACGGACGAGAAAGCCCAACGCCAGCCCCACGAAGGCCTGCAGCACCAGGGTGCCGATCATCACCGCGGCGTTGTCGGCGAGCAGGGTCCCCGCAACGATCTGCGAGCTGGCGTCGACGCGGGGCACCGCTGCAACCGCGATCCCGAGCGCGAGCGCGACCTTGACCCGGCCTGGAAAGGAGCTCATGTGGAATGGGGGAGCAACGACGAAGAAGGCCGCCAGCCGGACCCCGGCGAGCATGGCGGTCTCCAGCATCGCAAGGTCGACCGACAGCTCCACGTCACGACCCCAACAGCAGCGGGAGCCGCTCGAACAACTGCTCGGTGAAAGCCACGATCTCCTGCACCATCCAGTGCCCGGAGATGAACAGGGCAACACCTACGCCGATCGCCTTGGGGACGAATGACAGCGTCACCTCTTGGATCTGGGTGACGGATTGAAACAGCGAGACGGTGAACCCCACGACGAGCGCGGTGATGAGCAGCGGTGCAGACAGCTTCGCCGCGAGCAGCAAAGCGTCGAGCCCGATGTCAAGAACGGCGGTCGTGTCCATTAGCCGTAGCTCCCGACGAGCGCCGACACGATCAGCGCCCAGCCGTCGACCAGCACGAACAGCAGCAACTTGAATGGCAGCGACACCATCACCGGGGGCAACATCATCATTCCCATCGACATCAGCACGCCGGACACGACCAGGTCGATGACCAGGAACGGGACGAAGATGACGAACCCGATGATGAACGCCGCGCGCAGTTCGGACAGCATGAACGCGGGCATCAGGGTGGTCATCGGAACGTCCGCCGGGGTCGCGGGATTGTCGGCGCCAGCGGCCCTGGTCATCAGCGCAATGTCCGACTCGCGGGTGGAGGCCAGCATGAACTCGCGCAGCGGCGCCGATGCGCTGCCCACGCCGTCCGTGAATGACACCTCGCCCTGCAGGTATGGCTGGACGCCGAGTTCGTTCATCTCGGCGAGCACCGGTCCCATGATGAATAGCGACAAGAACAGGGCTAGACCGGCGAGGATCTGGGTCGGAGGGGTCGACTGCAGGCCGAGCGCGTTGCGGGTCAACGCCAGCACCACGAATACCTTCGTGAAGCTCGTCGTCATGAGCAGCAGCGACGGCGCGACCGACAGCAACGTGATCGCGATGAGGACGACGATGGACCCCGAGGGGCCGCCGTTCGCCCCGTACACATCCAAAGTGACGCCCGCGCCCTCGACCTCGGGGGGGGTGGGAGGAACGGGGCTCTCAGGGCCGACGGTGGCGAACGCGGGTGGGGCGGCGACGACCAGCAGCGCCGCGACTGCGGCACCGAGCATCGTCAACCGCAACACCCAGGAAGCTTTCCCGGACGGGACGCGGATCATGAACGACGAGTAGTCCGTTCTTGCACCGCCACCACCGCCTTGCGCCAGGTATCTGGCGCAAGGATCGATCCGTCGAGGGGTGTGCGGAGCCGTGGGGCGGCGGCCTTCCGGGCCGCCACCACGTGGGCAGGGTCGTGCGCGCTGGTGCGCGCGGTGGTTCCCGCGGAGGGAAGGAAGCCGTTGGCCGCCAGCGTGCTGTCGACCGGGTGGAGGGCGGGAGCGAGGTCAGCGGGGATCGGGTCGTCCGGCGCTTCACCGGCGTCGTGCACCAGTGAGACGCCCTGCTCGCTGTAGCCGACGACGAGCCGGCGACCGCCCACTTCGACGAGAGCGAGACCAGCGCGCCTGCTGAGTTGCTGGCGGCTGATGACGGCCATCGGTTGGTGTCGCCGGCGGTCTCCCATGCCTGCCTGGACCCGCCGCGAAAGCCACCACAGCAGCGCGAGGACCGCCGCCAATGACAGGCTCACGCGCAGCGTGAGCAGGAGGGTCTCCATGGTCAGTGACCCGCCTCGGGCGACACGATCTCGGTGATGCGAATGCCGTAGTCCTCGTCCACCACGACGACCTCGCCGCGCGCGACGAGGCGGCCGTTGACCATCACATCCGCCGGAGCACCCGCCGCCCGGTCCAGTTCGAGGATCGTGCCGGGAACAAGGTCGAGCACCTGGCGCATGGGCAGCCGGGTGCGGCCGATCTCGGCAGTGAGCACCAACTCGACATCCTGCAGGACCCGCATGCGGGCACGGGCCGACGCCTCGTCGAGGGGCGTGCGCGCGGCCTGCTGCCGCGAGGGTTCTGTCACACGCGCGCGCAACCCGAACCACGCCTGGGTCACGCCCTCGCCGTCAACCAGCGCGAACACCTCGATATCGGGATCGGCGAACGCCTCGCCCAGTGGCTCGGTCTGCGCAGCGTCCAGCACCCCGGGGCCGAGCACCCTCGCCGCCTCCTCGAGCGCGGGGCGCAACAAGCCTGCGACCGTGGCCCCGTCGCCCGCCCCGGCCAGCGCCTCGGCAGTCGCGTCGCCCGCGACCAACACCAGGTCGACGCTGGTGGCCCCCACGTGGTGTGCGCGCACGGCGATGGCGTCGCTCGCGGGACCCGCCGCACGGTCGAACGGCGCCACCGTCAACGGCTTAGGCGTGGGCAGCGCAGAGGCGATCTGCACGGCCGCCGCGTTCGCGGGGTTTGTGGTCATGGTTCCTCCTCGGTGGAGACGACGAGGCAGGCGGCGCGGGTGCCGTTCGCCCCGATGGCCGCGTGTGCGAGCGTGACGCCGCCCACCACCACGTCAAGCGGACTGCCCGCCGGGTGTCCGAGCCGCACGATGTCGCCGACCTCGAGCTCCGTGACGTGGGCGGCGCTCATGGTGCGGCCGCGAAAACGGGCCACGACATCCATCGGCACGTCGGTCATGCGGTCGGCCATCTGGGCAACCGCGGAGTCGTACTCGCGCTGCTCGTCTGCCGTACGCCCCGCCTGCTCATCCGCGGAGCGCAGCGCGATCATCAGTGGCTCGGCCGAGAGCATCAGCGTCACCACGCCGTCGACAGGCCCCACCCGCGCCTCGAACCGTGCCACGATTACCTGGTCCGACGCCGGCACCAACTGCATGAAGCTGGGGTGGTACTTCACGCCCCTGACCGAGAACGTCAGTGGGGCCACCGATGCCAGTCCGTACGCGAGGTCGGAGCACGCGTAGTCGAGGGTGTCGCCCATGAGTTTCCACTCGATATCGGTGAGCTCGCGGAAAGGCATCTCCAGGTCTATCGCCGGCCCCCCCAGGAGGCAGTCCACTATCGTCATCGTCAGATGTGTCGGCACCTGCAGCAGCGCCGGGGTGCGGCTGGGTTCGACCTGCATGACGATGGCGGTCGTCGACGACGGCAGGGAGCCGATGTAGTCGGCGTACGTCGAGGGTTGGACCTGCTCGAGAGACACCTTCGCGGGCGCGCCAAGGCGCGAGCTCAGCAGGGTGCCCCACTGGCGTGCGAAGTTCTGAAACCCCACCTCGAGCGCGCGCGCGTGCTCGCGCGTCAAGGTCATCGGCCGGCGAAAGTCATAGACCTCGGGCGTGCCAGAACCCCGCTTGCGGCGCGCGGCGATCTGGTCGGTCACGCGGACCACATCGGCTACCAGCGGACGATGGTGAGCTTTCCTGCCACGAATGTGGGCACGCCGTCACGAGCGCTGACGAACCCCCTCGCCGTGGCCGCGCCTACTGAGTCACGAAGTCGGTGTAATAGATCCCGACGACCTCCCCGCGGTACGGCTCCTCAATGGCCTTCAACAACTGGGTCTTGAGGTCCTCTCGGACCTGTGGATCTGCGAGCTCCTCCTTTGTCCTTCCCGAGAACAGGCCAATCGCCGCGTCTAGCGCCACGGCGCCGTCGATGTCGCTGTGGGAATCGGCAACCACCTGCAGGCCCAGTCCGAGTCGCAGGTAGTGCCCGCCCGCGAGGTTGATCGACACCGACTCGAGAGTGTGCACCGGTCCGAGCTCAACCACCTCCGGCTCCCCGTCGGCCTCGCCGACGGACGCCGCGCCGGGGCCCATGACGAACCAGTAGACGCCTACGACGGCCGCCAACAGCAGTGCACCGACAATCACGCTGACCATGCGCCGCTTCTTCGCGGGCTGGACGGCCTCTGGCTCCGTCGCCGGCGCCGGAGCGGACGTGGGCCGCGCGCCGATCTTGCGCTGCGGTGCAATCACGCGGGGCTCGCTCACAGGGCTCCTCCGTCCGTTGTGCGGGCTGCCGCGATCTGCGCCCGCAGTTGTTCGGCGGTGAGATCACCGGACTCGATCGCCGCGGCAATCTCGGGCAATAACGCGCGGGCCTGCTCGGAGGCCAACGATTCGATCACCACGTCCACGCGGCGGTTCGCGGCCAGCGCCGAGTCCGTAAGCGCCTCGAGCTGTGGCCGGGCGTCTCCGTAGCCGGTCGCCCCAATCTGCTGCGGCGCGATTCCCCCGTTCTCTACGAACCGGCGCAGCACCTGGGTCGCGCGAGCGCTCGACAGCTCCCAGTTGGTGGCGTAGCGCGCAGACGGCAACACGTTGGCGTGTCCCTCGACCGATAGCGAACGCGGCTGTTCGCTCAATGGGCCCGCGAGCGCGTCGATCACCCGCGTCGCCACCGGCGTCAGCGTGGCGTCGTCCGCGCCAAAAAACACGTTCGACCCCACCAGCCCCACCACCAAGCCCCGCGAGTCGATCTGGAAGGTCACGTGCACGGCGAGGCCCTGGTCAGACAGGCGCTGGGCGAGGCGGGCCTGAATATCGGCGAGCTGCGCGTACTCCCTCGAGGCGTCGAGGTAGTCGCCGTGACCGCCAGCGGCGGCCGTGTCCTGGGCCCGGTCGTCTGTCGCCACGGTCGTGAAGTCAGGAGCGATCTCGAACGACTCGAGTCCGCTGAGCGCCCCCGTCGAGCCGCCCATGATGACCGGCGCGGGGTTGCCAAAGCCGACGGCAAGCGATTGTCGCAGGTCGTCGAACTTCTCCTGGTCGACGGCGGACATGGCGTACAGCACGATGAACAGCGCGAGCAGCACGGTCATCATGTCGGCGTACGACACGGCCCACCGCTCATGGCTTTCGTGCTCCTCCTCGTGCGCGCCGGCCGCTCGGGACCGCTTCCCTTTGCGGGTGTTCACGCCGCCTCCTTGGAACTGAGGGCCTCGTGCCCCGTGAGGGAGCGCAAACGCTCTCCCACCACGCGAGGGCTCGACCCGGCCTGGACCGCCAGCAGGCCCTCCATAGTCACGTCCATGTGGCTCAGCTCGAGTTCGCTGATGCGCTTGATGCGCGCGGCAATCGGTAGCCAGATCAGGTTCGCCGACAGCAGGCCCCACAAGGTCGCGACGAAGGCCGCAGCGATCATGTGGCCAATACTCGACGGGTCGGCGAGGTTCTCAAGCACATGGACCAGCGACACCACCGTGCCGATAATGCCGATGGTGGGCGCGAAGCCGCCCATGTCTGTGAAGATCTTCGCGATCACCTTGTCCTTGGCGCGGCGGGCGCCGATACGTGCCTCCAACATCTCGCGCAGGTCCTCTGGGTCCATCCCGTCGATCGCGGCCTGCAGGCCGGCGCGCAGGAACGGGTCGCCAACGTCGCGGGCGGGCTCCTCGAGTGCTAGTAGTCCCTCCCGCCGTGCCCGCTCCGCGAAAGACACCACCAGGTCGACGGTCTCTCCCGTGTCCTGGCGTTTGTACACAAGGAAGCCCGATAGCGAGGTGAAGGCACGCACGAAGTCCGCCACGGTGGTCGTCGCTAGGCCCGCCCCGAGCGTGCCGCCGAGCACCAGCAGCATCGGCGCGGGCAGCAGCACCGACATCGGGGTGGAGCCTTCCATGAAGATGGCGACGATCACTGCCCCGAACGCGACAGCAATTCCGATGAGGGTAGCGACGTCCATCAGTCGACTTTCGGCGTGGCCTGCAGGTGGTGCCGGTCGCGCAGTCCGGTCACCGTTGCGATGCCTTCTCCGCTGGTGGGGTCGGCCAACTCGATGGCCATCGCGGCGACCGAGGCGCGGTGCGCGAGCACAATTCCCGAGAGACGCTCGACGCTCTCCGCGACGAGCAGCTTGGTGCCGTCGATCAGTGTGATCACGGTGTCGGGGGTGGCGTCGGCACGCTGGATCATGTCCGGGTTGACTGCGAAACGCTCGCCGTTCAAGCGCGTGAGAGAGATCACGATGCGCACCATCCATGGTTCGGTCCACTGGCCCATCCGTGAGCCTGTTGTCTGGTTCCTTATCGGCGCGGCCTTGCCCCCTGTGCGGAATCTCGCGCCGTTGCTCGTCGCCCCGGGCTGATACCTGGGCGACGAGCCCCTCGGTTAGCGCTTGAGGTTCACGAGTTCCTGCAACACCTCGTCCGACGTGGTGATGACTCGGGAATTCGCCTGGAATCCACGCTGCGCGACGATCAAGTTGGTGAACTCTGCCGACAAGTCCACATTCGACATCTCCAACGATCCGCCGGCAAGCGTGCCGCGTCCGCCCGTGCCCGCGGCGCCCACCTGTGCGTCGCCGGAGTTGACCGTCGGGGCAAAGAGGGAGGAACCACTCTTCTCGAGGCCTGAGGGGTTGGCAAAGTTCGCGAGTGCAACGCGGCCGATGGCCTGCTTGAGGCCGTTGGAGAACGAGCCCAGCACGGTGCCGTCCGAGTTGATGGCAAAGGATTGCAGCGTGCCTGCGCTCCGGCCATCCTGCGACGTCGCCGCGACGGTCTCCAGCCCGGCGAACCCTGTCAATGCGGTCAGGTCCACGGCGATCGCGGAGGAGCCCCCGCCCGCGGCGGCAGGGAACGGCCCAAAGTCCAGGGCGCTGATGGCGCCTTCCGTGGTGAAGGCGATGGAGCCGGTCTGCGTCGACCCGGTACCCGCGATCACCCCGGCGATGTCCCACCCGGCCGCAGTACGCGTGAAGGCGAGGTTCATCGCGCGCGCACCGCCCGCGCCATCGAACACGTCGATCTGGCGGTTCAGCACGGTGCCGACCGCGGCATCCGCGGGGAGGTTGCCTTGGTACACCGCCGAGGTCGAGGGCGTCGCGCCCATGAGAGTCGACACCGGCAGGCGCAACCCCATGAGCGGGCTGTTGAGGTCGATCCGCCCGGCGGCATCGGCACTCCATCCCTGGACCAATCCACCGTCGGGAGTGACGAGCTGGCCGAGGGCGTCGAAGCTGAAGGCTCCGGCGCGCGAGTACAGTTGCTCCCCACCTTTGTCGACCACAAAGAAGCCGTCGCCGGAGATCATCATGTCGGTAGCCCGGTTGGTCAGCTGCGCGGCCCCCTGCTGAAAGCTGGTGGTGATTCCGGCGACCTTTACCCCGAGCCCGACCTGCGCCGCGTTCGTGCCGCCCACGCCGTCTTGCGGCGCGCCGGCATTGCTGAGCACCTGGGACAGGGTGTCTTGAAACTGCACCTGCGAGGCCTTGAAGCCTGCGGTGTTCACGTTCGAGATGTTGTTGCCGGTGACATCGAGCATTGTCTGGTGGGCGCGGAGCCCGGAGATTCCGGAGAACAGTGAGCGGAGCATGGTGAGGTCCTTTTCGGGTCAGAGGGGTCGGTCGTCGGTAGGACGGATGGCGAGAATGCGATCGAGGTCGACGTCGTAGCCATCCACGGAGAGGGTGGGTACCGCATACGCGAACGACGCGGAACTGGCGGTGCCTGTCACGACGGCGCCGTCCGCGTCCGTGTAGGACACCCCGCGGCCCACCAGGCCCATCGCGGCGAGCCGCATCGTCAGCGCGAATTGCTCTTGGCTCACCTCAGCGATTTCAGTCAACTTCTCCATGGAGGCGAGCTGCGTCTGCTGCGCGATCATCTGGGTGGTGTCCATTGGGCTCGAGGGATCCTGGTGGCGCAACTGGGCGACGAGCAGCGACATGAAGACCTCGGAGTCGAGCTGTTGCTTGGGGGCAGAGGCGGGGGCGAAACCTGTGCTCAGCCCAGGCGTGGCGGTAATGGATTCGGTGGTCATGACTCTCCCGTCATAGGTACAGGTCCACGCCCTGTGACCCGATGGGCCCGGTCGCGGTTGTCGAAGTGGTCGCAGGCACGAGTGCCTCTGGCAGGGTGACGCGGTTTCTTGAGTCCAAGCGGCTCCCACCATCCCCTGGGCGAGCGTCCTGACGCTCATGCGCGTCGTCGTGGGTCGCGCCGAGCTCGAGTTCCGCGTCCATGCCGGTTGCGGCGAGGTCGCGGCGGAGGTCAGCAAGCGCGGCCCTCAGCGCCTCACGGCCCGCCTCGGTCGGGCTGAGGAGCTGGACAGAGGCGCCGTCCGCAGTGATGTGCACGACGACCTTGACCGGGCCAAAGTGTTCGGGGTTCACGGTGACGGTCAGTACGTGCTCGCCGTGCGGCAGCTGACGAAGGTGGGCGAACTGGGGGGCCAACTGAGGCGCCAGCGCGGGGGACGCTGGTGTCGACTGCGCCGCAGGCGCGGCACTGCCGGCGGCGGGGGTCGCCGCGCCTGCCGTAGCAGAGGCGGGGGTCGCGGCCGTGGTGTTCAGTTCCTTGCTCTCCAGTCCCGCGCCGTCCGGTCCCGTGCTGACCCGACTAGCGCTGCCGGCCGTGCCGCTCGCGGCCCGTGCCATGGCCGAGTCCGTAGATTCCGCAGCGGACTGGGCGCGGCCGTGGAGCGCAGTAACCGGTCCTGCCCCGTCATCCGCCGAGGTGCCCGGCTCCAAGTCCGCGAGCGCCATTGCGGCAGAGCCCGTCTGGACGGCCGTCGTCCCCTGCGGGCCAGCGTGGGCTCGGACGGCGCCTTCGACCAGTGCGGCGGCAGCCGATGCAGTGGTGACCGAGGTGGTGGTGACCGAGGTGGTGGTGACCGATGCAGCGGTCGCGCCAAGGCCGACCGGCGGCCCTGTGGCGTCCACCGGGCCCTGGTCCGGCGCCTCGGTGCCCGACTGCACTGGGGAGTCGGCCTGCACCGCACCTCCCGCATGCCCGGGCTCGGTCTGCGCACTCGGGAGCATGGCAGTAGACGATGCAGCAGTGCCCGATGCCGAGCCTGCATTCGGCGCCGAGTCGCCGGAGTCTCCCGGCGCTCGGGAGGCCGTTTCCTCCCAGCCCGACCGTGCATCGGCCGCGCTCGGGGAGTGGTCGTCCCGGCGGTCCGCCGACTGCGCGGCATCACGTGCCGCACGTCCAGTGGCCCCTCCTGACTCCGACCCCTTGGCGGTCTCCAGGTGCTGGTCGAAAGCTCCACTTCCCACTGCACGCCGGACAGGGCCTTGGGGCGCGGGCGGCGGTGGGAGCACCGCTGCGGTCACCGTCATGACTTCTCCTTCGCCTGGCGCAACGCGGCCTCGTCGAGACCGCGCTGCTCTTCCTTGAGATCGTCTTCCGCAAGGCTCGCGGCGTGGCGCTCGCCGAGCCGGCCAATGGCCTCCGCTTGCCGGCGCGCGTCCGTCCACACGGCTGTTGCATCCTCGGCCGAGGATCGCGCGAGGTCCACGGCCAGCGCGAGGTCCTGAAAGCGCGCAGACGACGCCGCGCGAGCAACCACCACGGCCTGCCACGCGCGCTCAGTCCCGGGGCCCGGGCCCTCGTGACGGTTCGCGCGAAAGGTGAGCGCGGCGTGGTCCTGGAGTGCGGTCCGCACTGCGAGTTCCGCCTGGGCCTTGTCGCGGTTGGCCCGCGCGAGCGCCGCTGCCGCCTGGTCCTCCTGCAGCTGCCGGGCTCGCAGCAGCGCGGCCAGCGGGAAGCGGCGAGTCATGACACCCCCAACTGCGAGATGAGTCTTGCCAGACGCTCCCATGAGTCGGCCGCCATCTCCGGAGAGCCAAGATCCTGCGTGAGGAACGCGTCGATCGCGCCCGAGTGAGCCACGGCCGCGTCCACCAGCGCGTCGGACCCCGCGGCGTATGCGCCCACGTCTAGCAGGTCCTGAGCGCGCCTACGCGCGGCGAGCACGCGGCGCAACGCGAGCGCGAGCGACTGCTGTTGCGGGGTGGTCACCCGGCCCGCGACCCGCGACACCGAGCCCAGCACATCTATCGCCGGGTAATGGCCCGCCGTCGCGAGCTCGCGAGTGAGTACCACGTGGCCGTCGAGGATGGACCGCGCCGCGTCAGCCACGGGCTCGTTGTGGTCGTCGCCGTCCACCAACACGGTGTAGATGCCAGTGACGGACCCGTGCGCGCCAGTGCCAGCCCTCTCCAGAAGTTGAGCGAGTAGCGAGAACGTCGAGGGCGGGTACCCGCGCGTCGCGGGGGGCTCTCCCACTGACAGGCCAATCTCGCGTTGGGCCATCGCGACACGGGTCAGCGAGTCCATCATGAGCACCACATCGCCGCCGTCCGCACGGAAGGCCTCGGCGATCCGCGTCGCCACGAACGCCGCGCGCAGCCGCACCATGGCCGGCTGGTCAGAGGTCGCCACGACCACGACCGAGCGGGCGAGCCCTTCCGGACCCAGGTCATCCTCGATGAACTCGCGTACCTCGCGGCCACGCTCGCCAATGAGCGCGATCACGCTCACCTGTGCTTCGGTGCCGCGCGCGATCATCGACAGCAGACTGGACTTGCCCACCCCAGATCCGGCGAACAGGCCCATCCGCTGCCCACGCCCCACCGTGATCAACGTGTCCATGGCGCGCACGCCAAGCGACAGCGGGGTGTCGACCCTGGCGCGCTCGAGCGCCGCGGGTGCGGAACCGGTGACCGTGACCCGCGGGGGTGACATCCCGACCTGCGGACACGGGTGGCCATCCAGCGGCCGTCCCAAGCCATCGAGGACGCGGCCGAGCAGCGCAGGTCCGGTGGGCACGGTCAGCGCGCTGCCGGTGGCGCGCACGTGCAGTCCCACGCGCAGTCCCTGCACCGGGGCGAGCGGCATGCAGCGCAGCGCGGTGAGGGTCGCGGCAACCACCTCGGCCAGGGTTCCCGACGGTCCGGCCGCCTCGATGCAGACCAGGTCGCCGACGGCGCCGGGAAGCCCCACGACCTCGATCGACAGTCCCACGACCTGCGACACGGTGCCCACCGCCTCGGGTACCGCGGCAGTAACGGCCCGGGCGAACCGCTCGCCGAGGACGCCCCTCGCACCCAGGCTGCTCGAGCGGGCGGGCGCCGCGATCATCCTTCGTCCTCTAGTGCGGCACGCGCACGCGCGAGAGCATGTCCGATGCGTGCGTCGAGCAGGCCGGCGGCGTGCTCGGTGATCGACTCGCCGGGGCCGAGCCCGCCATCGACGGTGAGCGTGAGGCCGGCTGGCACGGTGACCGCGCCGCTGCCGAGCGCACGGTCGACATGCGCCATGTCCTCGGCGCTGAGCCGCACCACCGTCGCCTGCACGCCCTGTGGCAGCGCCAGCGCCCGCTCGAGCAGGCACCAGACGCCGTCGGGCCCGGGCCGCAGCTCACGCGCGAGCACGGCTTCCGCCAACTCGACAGCTGCCTGGTAGAGGATGGCCTCGGCCTCGCCTAGGACCGGCGCGGCGAGCGTACGCCAGCGCTCGATTGCCGCGTCCAGCGCCCCCACCGCAGAGCGCACCTGTGCGTCTCGCAGCGACTCTCGGCGCTCGTGGTCCTCGCGCTCCCTCTCTCGCTGAGCCTCTGCTGAGGTCGCGGCGGCCCGCGCGCCCGCGGCCCACCCGGCGGCATAGCCTGCCGCGCGCGCGGTCGCGGACCCCTCCGCCCGCGCGGGAGCGAGGGAGGCCGGGACGAACGTCGTCGGTTGCGGTTCAGGCGACATACTCGTCCTGCGAATCCCGGCTGATCATGATCTCGCCGTTCTCCTCGAGGCCACGAATCACCTGCACGACCCTGGAGCGAGCCTCCTCGACGAGCGACATGCGAACCTTGCCGAGCAGGTCGATCTCCTCCAGCAACCCCTCGCGAGCACGTTCCGACATGTTCGCGAGGATCTTGTCGCGCACCGCGTCGTCTGCCCCTTTGAGCGCAGTGGCGAGCGTCGACGCCTCGATGCCGCGCAGCACCAACTGAACGGCGCGGTCATCAAGCATGGTGATGTCGGCGAAGACAAACATCAACTGGCGAATCTGGTCCGCGAGTTCCGGATCCTGCTCGGTCAGCCCCTCCAGAATCAGCTTCTCGGTGGCCGCATCCGCACGGTTGATGATCTCGACCAACGGCGCGACCCCGCCCACGGAGCTCATCTCGTGAGAGGTGATGAGATTGGTGGCTTTGCGCCGGAGCTCCTCGGCTACCAGCGTCACCACGTCGGGCGACGCACCCTCCATCAACGCGATGCGCCGCGCGACGATGGTTTGCGTCTCGGGGCTAAAGCCCGCCATGATCGCCGATGCGTGTTCGGGGCGCAGATGCGCCAGCACCAGCGCGATGGTCTGGGGGTGTTCTCCAGTGAGCAGGGACACGACCTGACGCGCGTCCGCACGCCGCAGGAAATCGAAGGGCTGCGCCTGAACACGGCTCGAGAGCCGCTCGAGGATCTCCGCGGCCTTCGCCGGACCCAAGGTCGCCTCCAGCAGCGTCTGCGCGTACGCGAGGCCACCCTGAGCCGCTATTCCGTGGCGCGCGGCATCCTTGAACTCACCCAGCACGGCCGAGACGGTGGTGTCCTCGACGCTGTGCATATTGGCGATCTCCGTGGTGATCTGGTCGATCTCCGCGGAGCTGAATTCGGCCATGACCCGCGATGCGGACTCGCGCCCCATCTGGATGAGCACCAGCGCGGCCTTCTGGGCGCCGGTTAGAGCCGCCGTCATGAGGATCGCCCCGCGCCGATCCACCCGCGCAGCACCTCAGCGACCTCGGCCGGCTGTTGCGACGCGAACTCGGCGATCTCTTCGCGTACGTACGCTGCCATCGCCTCCATGTCTGCCACCGGCGCGGCCTCGAGAGCGAACCCGGCCTCGGCGTCGGCGGCGGCGTTGGCCCTCTCGAGCAGCACCTGGGTGCGCGCCTCCAGCGCCGCCTGGGCGCGCGCCTCGAGCTGTTCGACCGCCTCCACGCTGAGTTGCATGCGGTCGCTGGTGCGGCGCCGGCGCGACATCACCATCAGGGTCACCACCAGGGCAAGCACGCCAAGGGCGACCGCCGCCCACTTGGCCAGCTCGATGTACATGTTGCGCGACGCGGCGTCTTGCGCCTGCGCACTCGCATCCTCTAAGGCGGCCTGGGCGGCATCGGCCGTCGAGGTGTCGAAGGCCATCCGAGACACCGACACCACATCGCCGCGCTCCTCCTGGATGCCGGCGGCCGCCGCGACCATCTCCTGCAGTTTGTCGAGGTTGACGGCGGCGGCCGCCGCCTCGTTCGCGACCACCGACACCGACTGACGCCTCACTACGCCAGGTGCCGTATCCGTGGTTTCGGTGACCTTGTTGACGGCGTTGTTGGTGATCGTGTCTTCCTTGCGGTACTCACCCGCCTCACCAGCGCCGCTGGGTACGGCGATGTTGTCCGGGCCGAGTACGCCCGCCTCAGCCTGTCCGGCTCCGGTGTACTCCTCGATCGAGGTCGACTCCGACAGCGGGTCTACCTCGGGGTCGGAGGTGAAGACTTCGCTCGTGCTGTGGGTGCGGTCAAAGTTCAGCTCGGCGCTGACGGACACCACAGCGTTGCCAGGCCCCACAACCCGGTCGAGCATCGCCTGCACGCCGGAGGAGACGCGCCGCTCGTAGTCGGCGGTCTGTCCCGAGTGCTCGAGGGGTCCCGACTCTCCTCCCACGGTCGACAGCACCACCCCGTTGGCATCGATCACGGCGACATCGGCTGAGGTCATACCCTCCACCGAGGCGGAGACGAGATGGATGATCGCCTGGACGTTCTGCGTGCCGAGCGAGACGCCGGGCTTGGCCTCAATGAACACCGATGCCGTCGGACTCTGCGCCTCGGAGACGAACACGGTCTCCTTGGGCAGCGCCAACTTCACGGACGCCATGGTCACGCCGTCCATGGCGGAGATGGTCGCCGCGAGTTCACCCTCGAGCGCGCGCTGGTAGGTCATCTGCTGCTGGAACTCGGAGCTGGTGATCGACATGTCGTCCAGAAGCGCATAGCCCGACTGCGAGCCAACGGGCAGACCGGCGCCCGCGACCGCAAGCCGGGTGTCGTACAGCAAGGGCTGCGCCACCAGGATCGTGCCGCCGCCGTTCGCCAACTCGTATGCCACGCCCGTCGAGTCGAGTTGCTCCACGATCGCAGCCGCGTCGGCGGGGCTCAGGTTCGTGTACAGGGGTGCCATCGAGGGCGTGCTGGTCCACTGGAACAGGGCGACCGATCCCAGCACGAACATCCCGCCCAGCAGGCTCGCGAAAACCCGCTGGGCCGTCGACATCTGCGCCGCCGACTGCTTGAGACGCTCGAAGGCCGAGCTGAACTGAGCCGGCATCAGGCCTGCATCCGCATGATCTCGGTGAACGCCTCGACAGCGCGGTTGCGCACGGCCGCGGTGAGCTCCATGGCCACCGCCGCCTCGGTGGCAGCGATGGTGTAGTCGTGCACATCAGCGAGATCGCCGGTGACCGCTTGCACGGCTAGCCCGGAGCTTGTCGACTGGAGGCCCTGGAGGCCGTCAACGGCGCTTGTCAAGGACCCCGCGAATCCGCCGGGGTCCCCGACGCTCTCCTGCGTGCGCGGCTGGCTCACGTATGTGGCCGGCTGCACCGAGAAGCCGCCGGAGGCGGCTACGGGAGGAATGACCATCAGGCTCTACCGATGGTGAGCGCGGACGAGTACATGTCGCGGGCACGGTCGATCACGGCGGCATTCGCTTGGTAGCCGCGCTGCGCCATGATCAGTTGGGTCATCTGGCTGGACATATCGATGTCCGGATAGCGCACGTAACCGTCCTCGTCGGCGAGCGGGTTCGCCGGCTCATAGACGAGGCGGCCCTCGGCCGAGCCGAAAGCGGCGCCAACGACGTGGACGCCGCCCGCCTCCACACCGTTGGACTGGGCGACGATGTAGCGCGCGCGAAAGGCCTCTTCATCCGTCGAGCGCACCGTGTTGATGTTGGCGAGGTTGTCCGACACCGCATCAAGCCACTTGCGGTGCACGCCCATCCCGGTCCCGGCAATCCCGATCGCGGCAAACGTGCCCATCAGGAGGTCCTCATCGCCGTACGGACGGCGGTGAAGGTGCCCTCGACCGCGCGCGTGGCGAGCTGGTAGCGCAGACCGGTATCGATGTTCGACAGGACCTCGGTGTCGAGGTTGACGTTGTTGCCATCCTCGCGGGTGGGCTCGAGCGAGCGTGCCACCGTCGGCTCGACGTGGCCCTTGCCATCCCGCACCGCCGTCGCGAGCGCGTCCTCGAAGGCGACGCGACTGGCCTGGAAGCCGGGCGTCTGAACGTTGGCGATGTTGTGCGCAATGACTCGCTGGCGCATCGACAATGCATCGAGCGCGCTGGTCATCGCGGTGAAGCTCACGGATCCGAACACGGCGCGGCACCCTTCAACGCAAGGCGGGGCCGATCCGTGGCCTAGGCGGTGAGCGGTCCGTGCTCACGCTCCTCATCGTCCCGATGCGGCCATCGTTGAGGAATCCGTGCCAGGGAATTCTTACGCGGGGGTGTCGATGTACACCGGGGGCCGCGGCCCGTCATTCGCCAGCTGCGCCAGGGCGCGGTCGTGCCTGCGGGAGTACCGCGCGGCCGTCGTCAACCGCTGCGCGAGATCGTCTTGGCGCTCGAGCAGTGCACGGGCACGCCCGACCAGTCCCTGCGGTACGGGGCCGAGCCCGACGGGCGGCGTCCACGAGGGTTGCTGATAGTCGCCCGCTGCATCGTCGTCGAGCAAGAGCTCCGCACGCTCAACGTCCCTCTCCATGGCGGTCAGCGTGACCTCCCAGGAGCCGAAGGCGCCGGGGCCGCGCGGTGGAGAGCCGCTCACGCCGCCCCAAAATCGCCGAGGCTCCGTACCGACCCCTCCTGCGCGACCTCCCTCGCCGCCTGCTGCCACGCCTCGCGTAACGGCTCCACCAGGCCGCGGCAGGCGACAACTTTGTCCATATCACCCGTGATATTCGCGTCGATCAGCGTGGTGGTGATGAAGGTATAGAGGCCCAGCAACTGATCTGCGCCGTCCCACACCTCGCAATCCAGCGTCGCGGACAGCTCGGCGAGGATGTCTTGAGCGTGGAGGAGCTCGGTGTTGGCAAGGTCGCGGCGGCCGTCGCGGAGTGCGGCCTCGGCCCGCTCGAGGTCTCGTACGAGCCGGTCGTACACCATGAGCAACAGGGTGGCCGGTGCCGCCGTAGCGACGGCATCGTCCAAGTAGCGAGAGCGGACGGTGTCGTAGTTGAGCATGGCGACCTTCCTACTTGTTGACCTGGAGACTCGACAGTTGGCTGGCTAGCCACGACGACTGGGATGACAGATTGGACAGTGTGACCTCGAGGCTGGAGTACGTGCGCTGCAAGGTGGCCCGGCGCATCTCCAGGCGCGTATCCCACGCCGCGACTTGGGCTTCATACTGCCTGGCGAGCGACTGTTGACTGGTGACCTTCTGCGTGAATGTGCCGTCGTAGGGGTCCGATGCGGTCTTGGCTACTCCTTCGACCCTGGCAGCGAGCGCCTGCACGAAAGCGGCGGTGCCGTGGGGATTGCCTGCGATCGCCGCCGAGAACGCCTCCTCGTCGAATGTCACGGTGCCGTCACGGCCCAAAACGATGCCCACCGAGGACGGAGAGACTCCGTTGACGGGGTAGCTCATGGCTTCGATCAGTTGCGACCGCAGCATGCGCACCGAGGCGTCGCCGCTGAGCAGCCCACCGGTGACCGAGGTCCCACCCGTGGCGGTGGTCGTGACGGTCGACGCCGTGCGCGAGTCCATGTCCGATAGCACCACTGACAGCGCGCCCACGAGGCCGCTCGCGATCCCCTTCACCGCGGACGGGTCCGGCGCGACGTCGACGTTGACGGTTTCTCCAGGCGGGGTCACCGAGACGACAGTCACATCGACCCCAGCCATCAGCCCGGCGAAAGTACTCGACGACTGCGTAAAGGTCTGCTCGTGAGGCGAGCCTTGCCACAAAGTGATGGACGCATCGGCCGCTTGGCGAGCGATCGCGGCATCCAGCCGCGTCGCGCCGCCCGCCTCGACGGCGGCCGCATCTCCCGCGTAGATCTCGAAGGTTCCCGCGGTGCCGGTGGTCGCGGACGTGAACTGAATGCGGCTCTGCGCCGCGTCGCCGGAACCCACGCGGACCACGGTCGCGGTGAGCCCCACGGCGGCGTCGTTGATTGCGCTCGCGATGTCATCGGGCGAACCCGAGGCGGCCATGACGGACGCGACGCTGCCGTCCGCCCGCTTCACGGTGAGGGTGGGCGGGTCCAGCAGGTTCTCACCGTGGTTGACCACAGTGCTGAGAGACACCTGTGCGGTCGCCACGGCGCCCACAGAAAAGCTCAGCGAGCCGCCGGTGGCGGTGGCGCTCGCGACTGCCGTGGCGGCCGGCGACGTCGACGTCGCGGTGAGCGCCTTCCAGGCAGGGGGCGAGGCGGCCTTAGCTGCGGCCTCGGCGAGAGAGCGGAGCTTGGTGTTAATTGCTTGGAGGGCGGTGACCGTGCTCTGAGTGTCCTGCTGCTTGCGCTTGAGGAGAGTCTGAGGTGCCGCTTCGAGCTGCATGAGCTGCGAAATGATCGCCGACGTATCGAGCCCGGAGGCCAAACCGTCGATGCCCAGCGATGCCACGGCACTGCTCCTGTTCATCACGAATGGGACATGGGACTCGGAGGAGGTAGGCGGCGCGGCCGCCGCCCACCTCCTCCAAGGTGAGGAGGGCGAACCCGCAAGCCAGAGGCGGGCTCACTTCTCGACTAACGCAGGAGCGACAGGACGCCCTGCGGGATCTGGTTGGCCTGGGCGAGCATTGCGGTGCCCGCCTGGGACAGGATCTGCGCGCGAGTGAAGTTGACCATCTCGCTGGCCATGTCGGTGTCGCGGATCCGGCTCTCCGACGCGGACAGGTTCTCCACCGCGACGTTGATGTTCTTGATGGTGTGCTCGAAGCGGTTCTGGACGGAACCGAGCTGGGCACGAGAGGTCGAGACCGCGCCGATCGCGGTGTCGATCGCCCCGATCGACGTGAGGGCGTTCGCCGACGTGTCGAAGTTCAGGTTGCCGATCGTCTCGCCGAGCTCCCCGATGTCCGCGAGGGTGACCTCGATCTGGTTGGTCGCGGCATCCGAGCCCGCGCCGACCTGGAACGTCATGGTGCCGCCCTTGAGCAGGTCCGCGCCGTTGAAGTTGGTGGACTCGGCGATCCGGGTGAGCTCCTTGGCGAGGCTGTCGGACTCGGCCTTGATGTTGGCGCGGGCGGCCGGGTTGTTCGAGTCGTTACCGGCCTGCACACCGAGGTCACGGACCCGCTGCAGGATCGAGTGGACCTCGGTCATGGCGCCTTCAGCGGTCTGAACCACCGAGATGCCATCCTGAGCGTTGCGAGCCGCGACCTTCAGACCGCCGACCTGCGAGCGCAGGCCCTCGGAGATGGCGAGACCGGCGGCGTCGTCCGCCGCACGGTTGATGCGGAAGCCGCTGGACAGCTTCTCCAGCGACTTGCTCAGGTCATTCTGAGTGTTGGAAAGGTTGCGGTACGAGTTGACCGCGGCGATGTTCTGGTTAATCGAAAGACCCATGATGCTGCTCCTCCTTGAAGTGAATCGGGCGTGGCACCCGTCCGTGGGTGCGCACTGGCCTCATCGGCGGCGGGTGCACACTGTTGAGGATTCGTCTCGTTCGCTCCTCGCAAACCCACGCGCCGGCCCGGCCCGACCACCTAGCTGACCTGCGCCTCATCGGCCATGTGCCCGACCGCGTCGAGCGTGGGGGCGACCGCGGCGGCTCCACGCGAAATCGCGGCCCGAGCGGCAATGGCCGCGTAGTAGGCCTGACGCCGGCGCACGGCGACGCCAGAGGACGTATCGACCACCAGGGGCTCGTCGGATTCCAGGTTGGCGTTCAGGCCGTCCTTCAGCATCGCGAGCGCCTCGGTGCGCAGTTGGCTGATGCGCGAGCGCGTCACGCCCATCTCCTCCGCGAGCTCGACCACTGGTCGGTCGTGGAAGAACAGCTGCTCGACCACATGACGCAGCTTCGCTGGAAGCGACTCGACGCCAGCGCGCAAGTACTCGAGGCGTTCCCCGTCGAGCAGCGAATCCATGGGCCCGCTGCTTGAGTCCACCACCATGTCCGCCACGGCACCGTCATAAGCGTCCATCGATAGCACCCGGGTGTCGATGTCGACGCGGGCCGCTTCGACCTCGCCTGGAGTGATACCCAGGGTCCGCGCGATCTCAGCGGTCGACGGGGTCCGCCCGAGCTCGCCCGCGAGGGTGTCGGCCACTTTCGAGACCTCCCGCGCGCGGCGGCGTACCGCACGGGGTGCCCAGTCCATCGACCGCAACTCATCGACCAGCGCTCCCCGGATGCGCATCGACGCGTACCGAGCGAACGGGACACCCTTCGACGCGTCGAACCCGCGCGCCGCGCGCACCAGCGCGAGCGCGCCCGCAGAGGCGAGGTCCGCGCGCGATACGTGAGCGGGGACCCGAGCGCTGACCTCGTTGACGCTGTAGCCGATGAGCGCGAGGTTGTCCTCGATCAGCGAGTCCGAGGATCGGAGGGCGTCGGTCATGGAGGAAGTATCCGGACTACGGCAAGGAGCTCCGGACCTCGGCCGGAGAGCGCGCTCCACCAAACCGGACATTCTGCGCAAGAGTGGTGCGCCGCACAGCGCGAGTTACGTCCAGTTCACGTCATCTCGCCTGCTATCAGCGGTGTCGATCTCGTTCAAAGCGGACCGTGAATGGGCCCAAGGTCCCGAAATTACGCGCAGATCGGCTGCGACCGTGTGACGTTCGTCACACCGTGGCCCTCGCCCGCCAGCGCCACCCCGGTTGACGCCCCTCCTACCTGCGACGATGGCCCCTCAACCATGAACATTGGCCGCTAAACTCTCGCGATCCTGGCCGATGGGCACACCTAGAGCGCCCACGTGGGGACGCTGCATGCACAATGGAGCGGACCGACCGGGTCGTGGAGCGGGGGAGCGTCACATGGGATTCGATGAACTGTCATCGGCGCTTTGGCGCGAGCGAGAGCTGCTGGAGACGCTCCTGTTCAAGCTCGAGGAAGAGGAACTGCTGGTCGCCCACAGCCGCGCGCGGTGGGTCGGGCGCGCCGTGAAAGAAGTCGAGTTCGTGTTGGAGAGCATCCGCAAGGCGGAGCTCGGCCGCGCGGTGGAGGCCGAGGACTCCGCCAGGAGCGTCGGCCTCGACGGGGGAGCGAGCCTGCGCGAGATTGCTGCCGCGGCGCCCGCCCCCTGGGATGACCTCATGCACGGCCACTACGCGGCGCTGTCCGAACTCACGTCTCAGATCGCGGCTCTCAGCACCAGCAACCACCAACTGCTCGAGCAGACCTTGCGCTCTACGCAAGAGGCGCTGCTCGGCCTGGACGACCGAGTGCAGACCTACGACCCGAAAGGCACCACCGGCACCCGCAGCGACGTGTCCTTCCTTCTCGATGAGGAGGCCTGACGGGTGAGCACGTTCTCCGGCCTGTCCACGGCACTGTCGTCCCTGATCGCGCAGCGCCAGGCACTCGACATCAGCGGGCAGAACATCGCGAACGCGAACACCGCGGGCTATACCCGTCAGCGCGCCGAGCTGCAGTCGGCGAGCACGTCCAACGTCACCGCGCTGTTTTCGACCTCCTCGGGTACCGGCAACGGCGTCAGGGTCGTCGACATCGCACGGCTCGGCGACCAGTTCCTCGACGCGAGGCTGCGGGCGCAAACGTCGCAGGCGGCCTACAACAGTGCCCTGGCGACCACGTTCGCGCGGCTCGAGACTGCGGTCACCGAGCCCAGCGACACGGGCCTCGCCTCTGGCCTCCAGGCGTTCTGGAACGCATGGCAGGACGTCTCTAACTCTCCCGACAACGCCGCGACGCGCACCGCGCTGATCGGCAGCGCGCGCACTCTCGTCGGCCAGATCGGCGACACCTACCGCACACTCGAGTCACAGTGGCAGCAGGCCCGCGCGGAGACTGATGCGGTGGTCACCGAGGTCAACTCGGCGGCCGCCTCCGTGGCACACCTGAACCAACAGATTCGGGGCGTACTCGCGTCCGGTGGGTCGCCCAACGAGTTGACCGACAAGCGCGACCAGTTGGTCACCCACCTCTCACACCTCGTGGGCGCGACGGCCAAGCCACAGCAGGACGGGACCGTGACAGTCCTGGTCGACGGCAACCCGCTGGTCCAGGCCGACCGCGCCTCGCGCATCGAGGCGCAGGGGTCATACGTGATGACGGAGGCAGTGGCCGAGCCCGCCCCGACGCCAGCGGGCGTCGCGCTGCGATGGGCGGACGGCACCCCGCTCGCGCTGGACGGCGGCGCGCTCGCCGGCACGCTCACCGCGGTGCAGCCCGGCTCGCTGGGCGGCCCAATCGCGCGCGCAGCCGCGGCCGTCGACGAGCTCGCAACCCGGGTGGCCGGGTCGGTCAACGCTCTCCACGTCACCGGCACCACGCTGACGGCCCCGCCGGCTGACACCGGGGTGGACTTCTTCCGCTTCACGCCGGGCACGGCGGCGGCGCTCGGCCTCACTGTGGCGATCACCGACCCCGCCATGGTCGCGGCTGGCGACGCCGCGCGCGGCACGTGGGACGGTTCCATCGCCGATGCGATCTCGCAGGTGCGCGCGAGCACCGACGGCCCCGACGCTCACTGGCGCGCATTCGCGGTCGACCTAGGCGTGACGACGGCGGCGGCGAGCCGCCGTGCCGAGGTTTCCGAGAGCGCGCGCGCCACGGCCCAGACGCTGCACCTGTCGAATGCCTCGGTCGACCTCGACGAAGAAATGACGAATATGCTCGCGTACCAGCGGGCATACCAAGGCGCGGCGCGGGTGCTGACGGCGATCGACGAGATGCTCGACACCCTGATCAACCGCACCGGCGTGGTAGGAAGGTAGCCCGATGATCTCCCGTGTCACCCAGCAGACGGTCCAGCGCTCGACGCTGAGCAACCTCCAGCAGAACCTGCGCACCATGTCCGACCTGCAGGCCAAGCTCTCGTCAGGCAAGACCATTCGGCGCGCCTCAGACGACCCGAGCGCGGCGAACCGCGCCATGACCTTAAGGGCGGACCACGCCGCTGCGACCCAGGCCAAGCGCAACGCGGACGACGGAGCGAGTTGGCTCGCCCAGATCGACACCGCGCTGCAAGGCGCGGTCAACGTTGTGCACAGGGCCCGCGAACTGACCGTACGCGGGGCGAACTCGGCCTCCATCGGCGGTCCCGCCGTCGATTCCATCGCCACCGAGCTTGAGGGCCTGCGCGACGCGATGCTCGACATCGCCAACAGTTCGCTCAACGGCCGGTCGCTGTTCGCCGGCACGTCGGCCGACGGCGCCGCCTTCGACGGAGCGGGGTCGCCTACACCGTACGCATGGCACGGCACCTCGGGCGCGAGCGTCGAGCGCCGCATCGGGCCTCAGGCCACCGTGCGCGTCGACGCTGACGGCGCGGCGGCGTTCGGCGAAGGCGCCACCTCGGTGTTCCAACTCTTCGACGACATCGCCGCGGACCTGCGCGCGGGCACCGACATATCAGGACGGCTGAGCGAGCTGGACAGCCGGCTGGAATCGATGCTGACCTCGGTGACCGACGTGGGCGTGCGCTACAAGCAGCTGCTCGATGCGCAAAGCTCGCTCGCGCTCAGCCTTCAGAACACCACATCCGCGCTGTCCGGGGTCGAGGACATCGACCTCGCCCACACCATCCTCGAACTGCAGATGCAGGAGGTGGCCTATCAGGGCGCGCTCGGCGCGACCGCGCGGGTCCTCCAGCCCACGTTGATGGACTTCCTGCGATGAGCCCGACGGTCATGATCGACGCCCACCACGCCACGGTCGGCGAACTCCCGCAGCAGCTCCTGTTCGGCGAGCCGCCGCCCGGCATGGCGACACTCACCCGATTCGACGTCGCCGCCCTCGACAACCTCGGCCTGATGTTCACGCTGCGCGCCACCGATCGCCCGGAAACGCGGCTGTTCGCGGTGTCTCCCCGCCCTTACTTTCCGTCCTACCTGCCGCGCATCTCGGGTGAGGCCCGCGCGTCGATCGGCATCGGTCCCGACGAGGACCCGCTCCTGCTCGTGATCGTGAATCCCGGCGGCTCTGGGCTCATCACCGCCAACCTGCTGGCCCCTGTCGCGGTGAACTCGGCGAGCGGAGCCGCAGCGCAGGTGGTGCTTGACGATGACGAGTGGCCGCTTCGCGCCCCGCTCGGTGCCGAGGCGCCCGCAAGCTGACCCGGCCCGCGGGGGCTGATGGCCACTCACGGACACGACCTATACGATTCGATGTATGGGAGTCCTGGATCGCTTCGAGAAGGGCGTCGAGAACGTCGTCCACGGCGCGTTCGCCAAGACCTTCAAATCCGGCGTGAAGCCGGTGGAGCTCGCGAGCGCGGTACGCCGCCAGTGCGACGCGCGCGCCGCCGCCGTCGACCGCAACCGCACGGTGGCCCCCAACGAGTACACGATCGCACTGAGCCCGTCCGACCACGACACGATCGACGCGTGGGGAGCGGACGCCTTGGCGCACGAACTCGAGGACGCCTTGCGCGACCACGCCGAACGTCAGCGTTACAGCTTCGTCGGCGCCGTGAGCGTGGACTTCTCCCGAGAAGAGTCGCTGTCGACCGGGCGGCTCGCCGTCACGAGCCGCACCACTCGCGGTCCGGTCGCGCCGGCCTCCGCTCGCGACCACCACTCCCGCCATCCCCTGCTCGACATCGACGGCGACCGGTACCACCTGACTGGGGAGCTGACGGTGGTGGGGCGCGGCTCCGAGTCCGACATCGTGGTCGACGACACCGGGGTGTCACGCCAGCACTGCCGCTTCGAGGTCACCGACCAGGGCACGATCCTGACCGACCTGGGGTCCACCAACGGCACGCTCGTGGAGGGGCAAAGGGTGAACGAGGTCACGCTGCTGGATGGCAACGCCATCACCGTGGGCCGCACCACGATCATGTACTGGGACGGCCTCCCGGTGGACGAGGACTTGTAACTGTATGAGTGAACTCTCGATCACACTGCTGCGATTCGGCTTCCTCATACTGTTGTGGGCACTGGTGCTGTCTGCCATCGGCGTTCTGCGCGCGGACCTCTACGGCACACGCGTCACATCGCGAGGGCGCGGCAGGGCGGCACGGCGAAGGGCCGATGCCCGGGCCGCCAAGGTCGCCGCCCCCTCCAGGTCCCACACCGGCGTGCGGACGGGATCGATCTCCACGAGAGACGATGCGGTCGCGCACCTGGCCGTCACAGCCGGGACCCTCAAGGGCACCACTCTGCCGCTCGGCTCCGCGCCCATCCTCATTGGCCGCTCGCCCACATGCACCCTCGTCATCGACGACGACTACTGCTCGGCGCGCCATTGCCGAGTGTTCCCCGAGGCCGGTGGCTGGCTGGTCGAGGACCTGGGTTCTACCAACGGCACGTTCCTCGACAACCAGCGTGTGGACGACCCCATGCCGTTTAGGCGCGGCGACAAGTTGCGGCTGGGCGGCACGACTCTCGAGCTGAGGAGCTGACGTGTTCCTCGGCCTGCACTTCGCGGCGCGCTCCGACGTGGGGCTGATCCGCTCGAACAACCAGGATTCGGCCTATGCGGGGCCGCACCTGCTGGTGGTCGCAGACGGCATGGGCGGCGCAGCCGGCGGCGACATCGCCTCGTCCATCGCGGTGGGGCGTCTCGCGGCGCTCGACGGTGAGTCGCACGGCCCGGACGATGCGCTCGACGAGCTCAAGGACGCGATCGCGGAGGCTCACGCGGAGATCGTCGACCGAGCCCACAACGACCCGGAACTGTCGGGGCTGGGCACTACGGTGACGGCGCTGCTGCGTGCCGGATCCACGTTGTGCATGGCGCACATCGGCGACTCGCGCGCCTACCTGTTGCGAGGCGAGTCCCTCGATCAGGTCACCACCGACCACAGCTTTGTGCAGCACCTGGTCGACACCGGCCGCCTCAGCGCCGCGGACGCCGAGCACCACCCCAAGCGCTCGATGCTGCTGCGCGTGCTGGGGGACGTGGATGCCGACGTCCCCGTCGACATCTCGGTGCGCGAGACCCGCGCGGGCGACCGATGGATGCTGTGCTCCGACGGCCTGTCCGGGGTGGTGAGCCGGGACACCCTCTACAAGACGCTGGTCGAGGTCGCCGACCCGGGGGACTGCGCGGACGCGCTGGTGTCGCTCGCGTTGTCCGCAGGCGCCCCCGACAACGTCACGTGCATCGTCGCCGACGTCGTGGACATCGACGCCTCGCACGGCGGCGTGGGGCCCCCGACCGCGTCTCAGATCGTGGGCTCAGCGGCCCGCGACCGGCACCGCCCCTCCGCCGCGGGACGCTCTGCCGCGGGCAAGGCCGCGCGGCTGTCGACCCCGGAAGAGGTCGACGACGACGAGGAGCCTTCCCGAGTATCCGTGCTGTGGGGCCGGGCCCGCCCCTGGCTGCTGCCCGTCGCGGCACTGCTCGTAGTGATCGGTGCGGCATGGGGTGCCTACGCCTGGACCCAGACCCAGTACTACGTGGGAGCATCGGACAGCGACGTCGCGATCTTCCGGGGCATCCCGCAGGACCTGCCGATTGTCGCGCTGCACACGCTCGTCGAGCCCACCGATATCCCACTCGCGGATCTCGCGCCGTACCAACAGCAGCGCATCGACGACACGATCCGCGCCGACTCGCTCGACGGTGCCCGAGCCATCGTGGAGGCCCTCGAAGCCAACCTGCCCGCTCGCGAGCCCACGCCGGCTCCGACGGCAAGCGTCGCGCCCTCGCCGGCTCCGGACGCCATCGTCTCGCCCACCCCGGCAACCACGTCCCAGGCATCCAACGCATCGGCCCGCGACAGTGGCACCGCGTTCCGGGAGAACGGAGCCTAAGTGGCTACCGTCTCCGAGCTGCAGGTCCGCACCGGGCGGCGCGCCGAACTCGCACTCATGGGGCTGTCCTGGTCGATCATCGTGCTCGCCCGCGCCCTCGTTGACTATCATGCGGACTTTCTCGAGCTCGGGCCGCTGGGGATATATGCGGGCGTCGCCGCGGCGCTGATGCTCGGCTGTCACCTACTGCTGCGGCGCTACGCGCCGTCCGCCGACCCGGTGCTGCTGCCCGCCGTGCTCGCAATCAACGGCGTGGGTCTCGCGATGATCCGGCGCGTGGACTTCGGCTATGCGCAGTACCGGGGGCGTGACACTGCGTTCGGCGACGCGCAGATCGGTTGGACGGTCGCCGGAGTGCTGCTCGCCATGGTCGTGGTGTTCGTCATCCGCGACCACCGCCTGCTGCGCCGCTTCACCTACACCGCAGGGGTGGTCGGCCTCGCCCTCCACCTGTTGCCGCTCGTGCCTGGGCTCGGCATCACGGTCAATGGCGCGCGGATTTGGATTGACGTGTTCGGCCGGTCACTTCAGCCCGGAGAGTTCGCCAAGATCGCGATGGTGGTGTTCTTCGCCGGCTACCTGGTGACCAACCGCGACACGCTCGCACTCGCGGGTCCCAAGGTCCTAGGACTGAGGTTCCCGCGACCTCGTGACATGGGGCCGCTGCTGCTGGTGTGGGCCGCCGCGCTGCTGCTCATGGTGTACCAGCGCGACCTCGGCGCATCGCTGCTGTTCTTCGGGATCTTCCTCGGAATGCTCTACGTGGCGACGCAAAGGATCAGCTGGGTCGTCACCGGCGTGGCAATGTTCGGCGTGGGCGCCGTCCTCGCCGGCACCGTGTTCCCGCACGTGCGCGCCCGCTACGACGCGTGGCTGAACGCGCTCGACCCGCAGCTGTACTCCTCCGGGACGTCTGAGCAATTGGTTCGAGGGATGTTCGGGATGGCGTCGGGCGGCCTATTCGGCACCGGCCTGGGCGAAGGTCGTCCCGACCTGGTGCCGTACGCGGAGTCCGACTTCATCGTCGCGTCCATCGGCGAGGAGCTGGGGCTGACCGGCCTCATGGCGATCCTCGCGCTGTACCTGATCGTGGTGCAGCGGGCATTCCGCACCTCCATCGGCGTGCGGGACGGGTTCGGCAAACTCGTCGCCGGCGGCCTGGGCTTCGCACTCGCGCTGCAGGTGTTCATCGTGGTCGGCGGGGTGACTCGGGTGATCCCGCTGACCGGCCTCACCACCCCGTGGCTCGCCTACGGGGGGTCGTCGATGCTGGCGAACTGGATAGTCGTCGGCCTGCTACTGCGCATCTCGGACCAAGCCCGCCGGTCGACCGCGGAGGTGGCCGAATGAACGAGCCCGCCCGCCGGCTGTCGGTCGTGGTCCTCATCCTGTTCTTGGCACTCATGGGCTCGGCGTCCTACATCCAGGTCATCGGCGCGGAGGGCCTCAACCAGGACCCCCGCAACGTGCGCACCCTGTACCGCGAGTACGGCAACTTCCGCGGTCCCATCGTGGTGGATGGTCAGGCGGTGGTGTGGTCGGAGCCGGTCGACGATCCCTTCAACTACCAGCGCAGTTACGCCGACGGATCGCTGTACGCCGCCGCCACCGGCTTCTACTCCGTCGTCTACGGCCGCAGTGGTCTGGAGCAGACCGAGAACGCGTTGCTGAACGGCTCCGCGGACGCGCTGTTCTGGACGCGGATGGGCAACCTGTTCGCCGGGGAACAGCAGCAGGGCGCGTCGGTCGAGACCACGCTGTCCGCGGGTCTCCAAGAGGTCGCCGCCGCCGAGCTGGGCAACCAGCGCGGTGCCGTCGTCGCCCTTGACCCCCGGACGGGTGCGGTGCTCGCGATGGTCACGAGCCCCACCTACGACCCCGCCGCTCTGGCCAGCCACAGCACGTCGACGGTGAACCAGAACTACGCCGAACTGCTCGGGCAGCCGGACGGGCCGCTCATCAACCGTGCGATCGCGGGCGACACTTACCCACCGGGATCCACATTCAAACTCCTGGTCGCAGCAGCCGCGCTCGAGCGCGGGTACACGCCGGCGACGGAAGTGTATGCACCCAAGGACCTCGCCCTGCCCGGAACCAGCCGGTCCATCGCGAACTTTGGCAATGTCGAGTGCACGGGCGGCGACTACATGCCGCTGGCCGACGCCCTGCGGATCAGCTGCAACACCGCCTTTGCCGACCTCGGGATGACTCTCGGATGGGGCGTGCTCGAACGCAAGGCGCGCGACTTCGGCTGGGACGAGTCGCTCACCATCCCGCTGCCGGTCACGGCGTCGCGGCTGCCGGACTCCCCCAATGAGCCCGAGACCGCCATGAGCGCACTCGGCCAGTTCGACGTTCGCTCCACTCCCCTGCAGATGGCGATGGTCGCGGCCGCGATCGCGAACGAGGGCGTGCTGATGAGGCCCTACCTCGTCGACACTGTGCGCGCCTCCGACCTCACCGTGGTGTCGAACACTGAGCCTGAGGAGTACCGCCAGTCGATGACCGCCGAGGACGCTGCCGACCTGACGGACATGATGGTGAGCGCCGTGGCCGACGGCACGGGACGTGCCGCGCGCATCGACGGCGTCGAGGTGGCCGGCAAGACCGGCACGGCGCAGACCGGCCGGGACACGCCTCCCCACGCGTGGTTCGTATCGTTCGCGCCCGCCGCTGACCCGGTCGTGGCGATCGCCGTGATCGTGGAGGAGGGCGGCACGACGGGCTCTGGCGCGACGGGCGGCTCCGTCGCGGCGCCGATCGCGCGTGCCATCATGCAGAAGGCCATTCAACTCGACGCGGAGGGGGACCTGTGAGCATTCATGCGGGCACCACGCTCGGGGGGCGCTACGTGCTGAAGTCCCTGCTCGCCGTGGGCGGCATGGGCGAGGTGTGGCGCGCGGCGGACACGGAACTGGACCGGCCTGTGGCCGTCAAGGTGCTCAAGGACTCGGCGGCCTCCAACGAGACGTTCCTCAAGCGGTTCCACAACGAGGCGCGCAACGCCGCGGGCCTGACTCATCCGAACATCGCCCAGGTCTTTGATTACGGAGACCAGGACGGCACCGCGTATCTGGTGATGGAACTCGTCGAGGGCGAGCCGCTGTCCTCGATCCTCGAGCGGGAGGTCACCCTCGAGGAGCGCAGGCTCGCGAACCTCCTCATCGAGACCTGCCTGGGGCTGCAGGTCGCGCACAACGCCGGCGTGATGCACCGCGACATCAAGCCGGGCAACCTGTTGGTGGCCGAGGGCGACGCCGTCAAGATCACCGACTTCGGCGTCTCGCGCGCGATGGACCAGACCACCCTCACGCAGACCGGCATGGTGATGGGCACCGCCCAGTACCTGGCGCCGGAGCTTGCGCTCGGCAAGCCGGCGACCCCCGCATCGGACGTGTACGCGCTCGGCATCATCGCCTTCGAGGCCGTGGTCGGCAGGCGACCCTTCACCGCCGCATCGGCCGTGGACATCGCGATCGCCCACGTCAACGAGTCGGTGCCACCCCTGCCCGCCACGGTCTCCAAGGACCTCGCACGCATCATCCATGACGTGCTGGAGAAGAATCCACGCAAACGTCCCCGCACGCCCGATGCGCTGGTCGAGAGGCTGCGCGAGGCGCGCCTTCACGGCGACGAGGCAGGCAGCGGCACCGCTCCCGACGGTGGACGCGGAGCGGCCCCCGGGCGAGCCCGCACGGATGCTGACTCGGCGCCATCCCCCGGCTCAGGGGCGACGCGCACGAGGGCCCGAACGGCCCGCACCATGCCGCCCAGCATCGCCCCCACCGAGTATCGGCCGCGCCCCGACGCGCGGCCCACGCGGGATTCGAAAGGATGAGTGCGACAATGTCACCCGAAAGCGCTGCGGAACGTAGGAGACTGAAGGACTGATGAACGACGACGCGAACATGCTTGCGGGACGATACGAGGTCGGCGACCTCATCGGCCGCGGCGGCATGGCCGAGGTTCACATCGGCTACGACACCCGCCTTGGCCGAACGGTCGCCATCAAGATCCTGCGCGCCGACCTGGCGCGCGACCCCTCGTTCCAGACGCGATTCCGCCGCGAGGCGCAGTCAGCTGCGGGCCTCAACCATCCCTCGATCGTCGCCGTGTACGACACCGGCGAGGACCACATCCCCGGCGCTACCGGCAATCCGCAGGCCGTGCCGTTCATCGTCATGGAGTACGTGGAGGGCCACACGGTCCGCGACATCCTCAAGGGCGACGTGGCGGCGCCGATCGACGAGGCCGTCGAGATCGCCTCTGGCGTCCTCACGGCCCTGGACTATGCCCACCACGCAGGGCTCGTGCACCGCGACATCAAGCCCGCGAACGTGATGCTCACGCCGACCGGCGCGGTCAAGGTCATGGACTTCGGCATCGCGCGGGCGCTCGCCGATGCCGGCAACACGATGACGCAGACCCAGGCGGTCGTCGGCACTGCCCAGTACCTGTCGCCCGAGCAGGCTCGCGGCGAGACCGTCGACGCCCGCTCGGACCTGTACTCCGCCGGTTGCCTGCTGTTCGAACTGCTCACCGGCCGGCCGCCGTTCATCGGCGACTCGCCGGTGTCCGTCGCCTACCAGCACGTGCGCGAGGAGGCCCCTAAGCCCTCCGACTTCGCCTCCGACGTGCCTCCCGCCCTCGACCAGGTCGTGCTGCGCGCGCTTGCGAAGAACCGCGACCACCGTTACGCCACGGCCCAGGAGTTCCTGGGAGACCTGCGCGCCGTGATGGGCGGTGGGCAGGTGAACCCCACCACCGGCGCGATCGCCGTCGGCTCCGCCGCATTCGGCGCCGGTGCCGCCGGCGTCGCCGCCGCCGCCGGGATGACGCCCGAGGAACTCGAGGACATGCCTACCCAGGCCATGCCCGCGCAGACGGATCCCATCACCGGGGAGACCCAGGTCATGCCCGCCGACTCCGCGCCGCCGTGGGCCGCAGTCGGAGGCGACGGGTACGGATCAGTGCCGCCGCCGCAGTCCGCGACGGTCGCCGTCAGCGACGAGCACGAGCTCGACGACGCCGACGACTCGCGGCGACGCAAGATCATCCTGTGGGTGTCGCTCGGAGTCGCCGCGCTGATCGCGATCATCTTGCTGATCTGGCTTTTCAACCGGGACACCGAGCCCGAGGTCGTGATGGTCTCTGTGCCCAACGTCGTGGCGATGCAGGAATCCGCTGCCCTCGACGAGCTCGAGGACGTGGGCCTGGTGGGCGAGGTTGTCACCGAGTCCTCCGCGGACGTGGCCGAGGGGCTCGTCATCAGCACCGACCCCGCCGCCGACGAAGAGGTCGAGGAAGGCAGCACCGTGACGGTGGTGGTCTCTGCAGGCCCCGATGCGGTCGAGATCCCAAGCGTGCGCGGGCTGCGCGAATCCGACGCGGTGCGCCAGTTGGAGGACCTAGGACTCACGGTCACCATCGGCGACCCCGACGACGACGACCCCGACTTCGAGGAGGGCCGCGTCACGCGAACCAACCCCGTCGAGGGCACCGAGGTACCCGGCGGCTCGACCGTCGAGATCTTCCTCTCAAGCGGCATGGTCGAGCTCCCCAACCTGGTCGGCACCGACGAAGACGAGGCGCGAGCGATACTGACCGAACTCGGGCTGATCCCCAACACCAGCGATGTCGTCGACACCTCGGTCGCGGTCGGCACGGTGCGGGCGCAGAGTCCCGGCGCCGGCCGGGTCCCGCAGCGGTCCACCGTGAACCTCGAGGTCGCCGTCGCCCCGTCAACGGTCGCGGTGCCCGACGTCACCGGACGGACCAGGTCCGACGCCGAGCGCGAGCTGGGGACGCAGGACCTGACCTTCGCCTACGACGACGAGCAGTTCTCCGCCAACATTCCCGCGGGAGCCGTGATCTCTCAAAACCCCAACGGCGGCACCCAGGTCGCGCCGGGAACCCAGGTGCGGCTGGTGCTGTCCAAGGGCCCCGAGCCGGAACCCGAGCCGGTACCCGAGCCGACGGACGAGACGTAGGCATGGCGCGCATCGGCGGCACGGGATGACCCGCGTGGCCGGTGCGCGCGCGCGACCGGGGCAGACGGGCTCGGGCTGCGTTGCGGCCACCGCCCGGGAATGCTGCGCCGTTGACCTGATGTTGACTGGTCCATCATGTCTCCTGTACTGACCTCGGCCGGCCTGCGAGCCTTCGTGGACGCGCGGTTGCCGCGGGTTCACGAGGCGCTCGACGCCCACGTCCGCGTAGCCGCCTCCGAACTCCCCGTGGCGGGTCCCGACTATGCCCGCCTATGGGAGTCGATCGGGGAGCAGTTCTCCGGGGGGAAGAACCTGCGCCCGTCGCTCACGCTCGCCTCCTACGCGGGGCTGGGCGGCGATGACCCCGATGCGGTGGTTCCCGTCGCCGCAGCAATGGAGATGCTTCACACCGCCATGCTGGTGCACGACGACATCCTCGATCACGACGAGGTGCGTCGGGGCCGACCCAACGTGGCCGGTTGTCGGCGCGCGGACCTGGCCGACCGCGACCTGACGCCCGACCGGGTCGAGGATCACGTACTGTCCGCGGCGCTGCTGGGCGGGGACCTCGCCCTGTCCAGCGCTTACGACCTGATCTCGCGCACTCAGCTGCCCGCGCACCATCGCATTGCCTGTCTGGACCTCGTCACCCGCGCGGTCCGGGCGACCATCGCGGGCGAACTGCTGGACATGTACGGAGATCTCACTCCCGTCGCGGAGGCGGACGCGGTGCGAGTCGCAGAGCTCAAGACCGCGACGTATTCCTTCGTGGTGCCGCTGCTCGCCGGGGCGCAGCTCGCGGGCGCGGACCCCACCATGGTCACCCACCTCGAACGCATCGGCACCGGGCTCGGCCTCAGCTTTCAGCTGGCCGACGACGACCTGGGCGTGTTCGGCGACACCGCGGAGACGGGCAAGTCAAACCTGTCCGACCTGCGCTCCGGCAAGCGCACCGAGTTGGTGCGGCAGGCGTTCGTCGCGGCCACGCCGGAGCAGCTCGCGGTGCTCGAGCGGCACGTCGGCGACCCCGACCTCACGGTCGCGCAGGCAGACACGGTGCGGGAGATCATCGCCGACACCGGAGCGCGGGGGCGCACCGCGGCGCTGTCGAAGCGCTACGCGCGGGACGCCGCCCGGATCGCCCGTGAACGCGTTCCCGCGCCGCTCAGCGGCTTCCTCGTCGACTTGGTCGACACACTGGACGGGCGGTCCGCGTGACCTCCGCCCGCCGCCGCGTGCACCTGGACAATGAGACCTCGATGGCGCTGTACGACCAGACGGCCCAGGCCGCGGCCGCTCAGGTGATCGCTCGCTACTCGACCTCGTTCGGCATGGGCTCCAAGATGCTCAGCCCGGTGCAGCGCCGCCACATCGAGTCCGTGTACGCGATGGTGCGGGTCGCCGACGAGATTGTCGACACCTACCGGGGCGCGGATGCGGGCACCCTGCTCGCCGGTTTCGAGTCCGAGGTGTGGCGGGCCATGGAGGCGGGCTACTCGACCAATCTGGTCGCCCACGCGTTCGGGGCGACGGCCGCCGCCGTGGGCATTACCCGCGAGCAGACCGACCCGTTCTTCGCGTCCATGCGGATGGACCTGGAGCGCACGGTGCACGACGAGGCGTCGTTCGCCGCGTACGTCTTCGGATCAGCCGAGGTGGTGGGGGAGATGTGCCTGGCGGTGTTCGTCAACTCGAGCACCGGCGCGCGCGAGATGGACCCGCGCCTGCGGGCCGGCGCACGACGTCTCGGCGCCGCGTATCAGAAGGTCAACTTTTTGCGAGACCTCGGCGCCGACGAGGAACGGCTGGGTCGCTCGTATTTCCCGGGCTTCTCGGCCAGCACGCTGACCGATGCGGACGTCGCCGAGCTGGTCGCCGGATGCCGAGCCGACATCGCCGTGGCACGGGAGTGCCTGACGGGCCTGCCCCGGCGAGCGGCGGCCTCCGTGCAGACCACCATCGACATCTATGACCGCCTGCTGAACGACATCGAATCCACCCCGGTCGCCGACCTGCCGAGCACGCGGGTGCGGGTGGCAAACCCCACCAAGGCGTACCTGGCATTGCGTAACTCGCTCCCGGGGGCGGCGTCCCGCCGCGAAGCCGCACGGTCACGGGCGCGAAGGGCGACACCACAGTGACCGGGCACGTGGTGGTCATCGGTGGCGGGGTGGGCGGTCTTGCCACCGCCGCGCTGTTGGCGCGCGGCGGTGCCGACGTCACCCTCGTGGAACGCCACGACACCGTGGGGGGTCGCGCCGGCCGGCTCGAGGTCGACGGCTTCACCTTCGACACCGGCCCCTCGTGGTACCTGATGCCCGAGGCCTTCGAGCACTTCTTTGCGCTGCTGGGTCGCCGCGTGGAGGACGAGCTCGACCTCATCGACCTCGACCCGCGCTACCGCGTGTTCTTCGAAAGAGACGACGCGCCGCTCGCCGATGTGCTCGACGTCACCGCCTCGTCCGCGGACAACCGCGCCCGGTTCGACGAGATGTCGCCGGGCGACGGGGCCGCGATCGACGCCTACGTGAGCGAGGCCACGGCTCTGTACCGCCTCGCCCTCGATCGATTCCTGTACACGACCTTTGAGCGTCCGCTGTCGGTCGCGGACCGCTCGCTGCTGCCGCGCCTGGGCTCGCTCGCCCCGTTGCTCACCCAGTCCCTGGGGTCACGGATCGCGGGCAAGATACGCGACCCTCGCCTGCGCCAGGTGCTTGGTTTCCATGCCGTGTTCTTGGGCTCCTCGCCCGACCGCATCCCCTCGTTGTTCTCGCTGATGAGCCACCTCGACCTGCAAGACGGCGTCCGCTACCCCAAGGGCGGCCTGTACGCAGTGATCGAGGCGCTCGAGCGCGCGGCCATCGCCGAGGGCGTGACCATCCGCACCTGCGCCGACGTGAAGCGCATCGTGGTCGAGCGCGGCCGCGCCGTGGGGGTGCGGCTCGCCGACGGCGAGACCATTGCGGCCGATGCGGTGGTGTCCTCCGCGGACATGCATCACACCGAGACAGAGCTGCTGGAACCCGAGCATCAGGCGCGGCCCGCGCGGTCGTGGCGCAAGGTGCGTCCCGGCGTGAGCGCGCTGTTGGTGATGGCCGGGGTCGAGGGCGAGTTGCCGGAGTTGGAGCACCACTCCCTGTTCTTCACCCAGGACTGGGAGGGCAACTTCAAGGCCATCATGGAGCGCGGCGGCGTGCCCCACCCGGCGTCGGTCTACGTGGCCCGGACCACAGCCACAGACCCGTCGACGGCACCCGCGGGGCACGAGAACCTAGTGATGCTCGTGCCGTTCCCGGCCGAGCCGACGCTGGGCGGCACCGACGCCTCCCGCGCCTCCATGGAGCGTCACGCCGCCAGGTACCTCGATCAGGTGGGCAGGTGGGCGGGCATTCCCGACCTGCGCGCCCGCACCTCGATCAAGGCGATGCTGACACCGTCGGACTTCGCGCAGTCCCTGTCCGCCTTCAGGGGTGGCGCGCTGGGGCTCGAGCAGACCCTCATGCAGTCCGCCATGTTCCGCCCCCGCAACATCTCCAGCAAGGTATCCCATCTGCTCTATGCCGGGTCGTCGACCGCCCCCGGCATCGGCGTCCCGATCGTGCTGATCTCCGCGGAGCTCGTCGCCAAGCGCCTGCTCGGCGAGACCTCCCCCCACCCGCTCAACACCCCGTTGCCGGCGGGCTACCTCGCCCGTTCGCGCAGGCGTGGAGCGCTGGGGGACCTGTCCCGCGCGCTCGGCGCGAAGCGCGCGCGCCCCTCGGGCGCTGGGGCGGCACCGGACTCCCCCGAGCAGGAGGCGTCGTGACCGGGTGGCTCTACCTCGCCGCGCTCACGGTAAGCCTGCTGGGCCTCGGCACGCTCGACTGGCGCTACCGCCTCGCGCTGTTCTCGGATGCCCGCCGCACTGTCCTGACCCTCGCATCGGCCGTCGTGTTCTTTTTGCTCTGGGACCTGGTGGGGGTGGGGCTCGGGATCTTCTTCCGCGGCGACGCGCCATACATGACGGGGCTGTTGGTCGCCCCGGAGGTACCCGTGGAGGAGGTCGTGTTCCTGACTCTCCTGACGTACCAAACCCTGCTGCTGTGGCGCGCATTCTCGCGGCGCGGCCGCCGCGCCCCAGGGGGTGAGCCCGCGTGATGACCTATGTGGCGCTGTCGATCGCCGTGCTCGTCGTGCTCGCGGTCGCGACTGTGCCGGTGCTCAAGGCACTGCCGCGGCGGCCGTTGGTGCTCACTGGCGTGGCCCTGCTGGCGCTGACGGTGGTGTTCGACAACGTCATTGTCGGCGTGGGGCTGGTGGCCTACGACGACTCGCTCATCAGTGGGGTGCGCATGCCCGTCGCCCCCATCGAGGACCTCGCCTATGCGATCGGGGCGGTGCTGCTGGTGCCCGCACTGTGGGTCCTGTTCGGCAAGCGGCCCACTGCCACCGACCCGGGCGACAGCGCCCCGTGATCGCCGCGATTCTGCGGGCCTCGCGACCCATCAGCTGGGTCAACACTGCGTTCCCCTTCGCCGCGGCCTACCTCGTCGCCACTCGCGACGTCGACGCCGTGCTGGTGGTGGGCACACTGTTTTTTTTGGGCCCCTACAACCTGCTGATGTACGGCATCAACGACGTCTTCGACTACGAGTCGGACCTTGCGAATCCCCGCAAGGGCGGGCTCGAGGGAGACGTCATCCGCGACCGGAAGGCCGCCGAACGTATCCACCGCGGCATCCTGTGGGCGAGCGTGCTCACCACGCTCCCACCCGCGCTGTGGCTGGTGACGCAAGGCGGCGTGGCCGCGGCCGTCACGCTCGCGCTCGTGCTGTTTGGCGTCGTGGCGTACTCCGCGCCGGGCCTGAGATTCAAGGAACGGCCGTTCCTCGATTCGCTGACGTCGGCGCTGCACTTCGTGGGGCCGCTGTTGTACGGGCTCGTGATCGCGGGCGTGTCGCTCGCGGAGCCGGGCGTGTGGCCCATCTGGGCGGCGTTCATCACATGGGGCATGGCGAGCCACGCCTTCGGTGCGGTGCAGGACGTCAACGCGGACCGCGCGGGCGGCATCGGGTCGATCGCCACGGCGCTGGGCGCCACGACCACCGCGCGGCTCGCGACCGCGCTGTACGTGGCCGCATCGGCCATCCTGCTCGCCCTACCGTGGCCGGGCATCCTCGCCGCCGTGCTGCCGCTGGCCTACGCGGCGTCCGCGGCACGGTTCTGGAACGTCACGGACGAGACCTGCGAGGGAGCCAACCGTGGGTGGCGCACGTTCCTGTGGCTCAACCAGCCCGTGGGGTTCCTGGTGACCATGCTGCTGATCGTCACGTGGAACGGCTGGCTCTAAGACCTTTCCCCGCGTACGCGCACACGCTGCGTACGTGGTGAACGCGAGAATCGGGCCTCGCCACTCACGGTGTGAAGAACGTGCGTGACGACGAGCGTGCGCAGCGGCTAGTCGCGCACCAGGGGCGACAGGCCCGCCGAGCGGCCCTCCGCATCGGGCATGCCGCACACCTCGAGCCAGTTGGCCAGCAGCCGGTGGCCGCCCTCGGTGAGCACGGACTCGGGGTGGAACTGCACGCCGTGCAACGGCAGCTCGCGGTGCTTGAGGCCCATGATGATGCCGTTCTCGGTGTGGGCAGTGACCTCGAGCTCCTCCGAGACCGTGTCGGCCTCGACGGCGAGCGAGTGGTAGCGCGTCGCCGTGAACGGGGACGCCAGACCGCCTAGCACCGAGCCGCCCTCGTGCAACACGTCCGAGGTCTTGCCGTGCATGAGCTCGGGCGCGTGCGACACGATCCCGCCGTAGACCTCCGCGAGCGCCTGGTGGCCCAGGCAGATACCCAGCATCGGCGTGCCGGTACGCGCACACTCGCGGATCACGTCGTTCGAGGCGCCCGCATCGGCCGGGGCGCCGGGCCCGGGGGATACGAGCACGCCGTCGAATGCCTCGATCGCGCCCGCATCGGCCACCGCGTCGTTTCGCACCACCACGGTCTCGGCACCCATCTGGCGCAGGTATCCGACGATGGTGTACACAAACGAGTCGTAGTTGTCGATCACCAAGATGCGCGTCATGACGTCCCCACCGTCGTCTCCTGGATCTCAAGGTACTCGGAGACCCACGGGAACACGTACTCGAACAGCGCGAGCACCACCGCGGCGAGCACGATGAGCAACAGCAACAGCCGGACCAGTGCCGGTCCCGGCAGCGCGTTCCAGATGAGCGATGAAATCACTTACGGCACCTCGTGCAGTTCTTCCGGCGTTCCGTGACCGGTCGGAGCCCAGTAGTCCAGCCGTCCGTGAACGATCCACCGCTCCGCGGCCGAGAACCTCGGGTGACACGTCGTGAGGGTGATGTAACGGTCGTCCGGCTCGACCCCTGGCTGGTTGGGCATCGGCGCGATCACCTGGACGTCGCGCGGCAGCACGATCTCCCACGACTCGACGTGGTACACGAACCACGCGTCCTCCGTCTGGAAGATGAGCGCATCGCCCTCGCGCAAGGTGTCGATGTCGGTGAAGGGCTTGCCATACGTGGTGCGGTGCGCAGAGATAGCGAAGTTGCCCGTCTCACCCGGCAGCGCCGTGTCGGGGTAGTGCCCGATCCCGAGCGGGTCCAGCACGTCAGGCCGGGTGACACCCTCGTGCACCATCTTCACGTAGTCCTCACCCCAGCGCGGCACCATCATCGCCGCGAACGCCTCGGTGAAGTCCGGGTAGTCCATGGCGGGCGGGTCGATGCCTCGCATCTTGAGCTCGTCCGGGATCGTCACCGGCCCGTCGCCGGCGCTCACGCCCGCGACGATGCTCGGGTCCACCCACTCGGTCTCCTCGACGACCTCCCGCTGCGCGCGCTCACCTTGCACGTCGGTGTAGAACAGCTGCCACACCACGAACAGGCCAACCAGCACGCCGGCGGCGATGAGTAGCTCGCCCAGGATGCCGATCACGCTGATGCGCGGCCTCCGCCGTGCCCGGCGGGCGTGCCCCGGCGCGCGCTGGCGCGTGGAGGCATCAGTCGTCATGGTGGTTCAAGGATACGCGAGCGCGTGGAGGTGCTGACGTGGGCCCGAGGTCTAGGTACGCTGGAACCCATTCCCGCCCGCACGCTGCGGGCCGCACCACTGCATCGGAGTAGCAACGTGGCCGTCTCGAAGAAGCGCGACAAGAACGTCTACAAGGCCCCCCGTAACCTGGGGAAGCCGCAGGATCCCGACAACCCCAAGTGGCTACTGCCCACAGCGATCACGCTGCTGGTGCTCGGCCCCGCGTGGATCGTGACGTATTACATCTCCCGCGCCCAGTACCCGCTCGACATTGGCGACTGGAACCTGCTGGTGGGCTTCGCCTTCATGGCCGGAGCGATGCTGCTCCTCACGCGCTGGAAGTAGCGTGACGCCGGCGCTCGCCGCCGGTAAGTGACACCGGTGTAGTTTTCCCCCGCTGTGGACAACTCTGGGGACAACTACACCGGTGTTATTCACAGTTCGGATGGTGCCGGGGACCACGGCGCCCGGCCGATGCGCGTCGCGGCTGCTCGCGCCGGCGCCAGTCGCGCGGCGGTCCAGTCGCGCGGTGGTTCAGTCGCGCGGT
>JBKBNW010000001.1:0-48016 GCA_046295115.1 Demequina sp. | reverse complement strand
GTCGCCGAGAGAGTGCCGACCGCCCCGCCGAGCTGCACCGGCAGGAGGGAGCGGGCGTCCAGGACCAGATCGGCGGCGTCGACCAGGCCGTCGAGCCAGCCTGCGGCGACGGCGCCGAACGTCGTGGGTACGGCGTGCTGGGTCAGGGTGCGGCCGACCATCGGCGTGTCGGCGTGCTGCGCGGCGAGGTGCGAGAGCGCGGTCACCTGGGCGCGCAGTTCGTCGATCAGGCGATCGAGCGCATCGCGCAGCGCGAGCATGAGGGCGGTATCGAGGACGTCCTGGCTGGTGAGTCCGCGGTGCAGCCAGGTGGCGGCGGGCTGCGGCGCCCGCGAGCGGAGCAGGCCGACGAGGGGGACGACGGGGTTGCCGCTGCCCTCGGCTGCCGCCGCGATGTCCGGCAGGTCGTCGGCGGTGACGAGCGGGGCGAGGTCGGCGGTGGCGGCGGACGGCGCGAGGCCGGAGGCCACGAGGGCGTCGAGCCACGCGGACTCCACCCTGATCATGGCGGCCAGCAGCGCCTCGGCGCTCATGAGGTCGCCGGCGCGCTCGTCGCCGGGCCAGAACAGGTCAGTCATGGCGCTCAGTGTGCCGGTCCGTGGCCCGGATACGTCAGGAACACGGTCTCGCCCTCGCCCTGCAGACGGACGTCGAAGGTATGTCCCTGCGCATCGACCGCCGCGATCAGAGTCGCGCGACGGTCCGGATCGAGGCTGTTGAGGAAGGGGTCCGCGGCGAGGGCGGCCTCGTCGCCCGGCAGGTACGCACGGGTGAAGAGCCGGTCGAGAAGGCCACGTGCGAACACCGTCAGCGCGAAGAACGGAGCGCTCCCGCCCACTGCGCCGGGCGCGATCGTCGAGAACGAATAGTGGCCGGCGTTGTCGGTCGCGGCCCGGCCCCAGCCCGTGAACGTCCAGCCGTCGCGGCGCAACGAGCCGGGCTGCCGGACGATCCTGCCGGACCCGTCCGCCTGCCAGATCTCGACCAGCGCGTCAGGGACCGGCGCGCCGGCACCGTCGACCACGTGGCCGTGGAACCTGATCGAGCCCGGGCTGCCCGCAGGCACGAGCTCGGAGTCGCCGTCATAGGGGAGCGCGTAGTGGAAGAAAGGCCCGACGGTCTGGCCGGGCGTGGGCTGCAGGCGGGCGGTCATGAGTGGTCCTCGTCGTTGTCGGTCCAGGTGCGATGCGCGCCGGTGAGCACGATGTCCCACCGGTAACCGGTCGACCACTCGGGCCGCGTCAGGTCGTGGTCGTAGCTGGCGACGAGGCGGTCACGGGCGTCCTGGTCGGTGATCGACTGGTAGATCGGGTCAAGAGCGAACAGTGGATCGCCCGGGAAGTACATCTGCGTGACGATGCGCTGCGTGAACTCGGTGCCGAACAGGGAGAAGTGCACGTGGGCGGGACGCCAGGCGTTGCGGTGGTTCCGCCACGGGTACGGGCCCGGCTTGATGGTCTGGAAGGAGTAGCCGCCGTCCGCATCAGTCAGGCACCGCCCGGCACCGGTGAAGTTCGGGTCGAGCGGCGCCGGATGCTGGTCACGCTGGTGGATGTAGCGGCCACCGGCGTTGGCCTGCCAGATCTCGACCAGCTGGTGCGCGACCGGGCGTCCGTCGCCGTCGACGACTCGGCCCGAGATCGAGATGCGCTCGCCGATGGGCTCGCCGGAGTGCTGGATCGTCAGATCGGCCTCGAGCGGATCGACGTCCTGGTGGCTGAAGCACGGAGCCCACAGCTCGACGCCCTCGGGATCGACCTGGTGCAGATCCTTGGTCGGATGCCGCAGGAGGCTGCTGCGATACGGGGCGTAGTCGAGGCGGGGCTGGACGACGGAGGGGTCGGCGCCTGCGGACAGGTCGGCGATCTCGGCGCTGACCTCGGCCTGGGTCGATAGCTCGGGTGTGCTCACCAGTCCGACACTAGGCCGCCGGGGCGTACGCTTCGACCCATGTCGTTCACTGAGTGAAAGGCGGGACGATGTCCGGCAACATCTCCGATCCGGGAGCCAGTGTCGCCTCGCGCCTGCTGGCCGTCCTCGGCGCCTTCGACGACGAGCATCGGGCGATGACGCTGAGCCAGATCGGGCGTCGGGCGGATCTGCCGCTGCCGACCACTCACCGGCTGGTGGCGGAGCTGACGACCTGGGGCGGCTTGGTACGGCGGCCGTCCGGCGAGTACGTCGTGGGCCGCCGGATCTGGGAGCTCGCGCTGCTCGCGCCGACCCAGACCGGTCTGCGTCAGATCGCTGAGCCGTTCCTCCATGACGTCTACGGCGCGACCCTGGCCACCGTGCACCTCGCAGTGCGCGAGGGGACCGAGGTGTTGTACCTCGACCGGCTGTCGGGCACAGCGTCCGTCCCGATCGTCAGCACCGTCGGCTCCCACTTGCCGCTGCACTGCACGGCAGTCGGCAAGGTCCTGCTCGCGCACGCGCCCGACGACGTGCTCTCCGAGGCGCTTGGCTCGCTGACCCGCATGACGCCGTACACGCTGACCCAACCCGGGCTCCTGCGACAGCAGCTGGCTCAGGTGCGGCGCCATGGGTATGCGACAACGGTCGACGAGATGACCCTCGGAGCGTGCTCGGTGGCCGTCCCCGTGCAGCGCGGTACCGCGGTCGTCGCATCCCTGGGTCTTGTGGTTCCCCACTTGACGAGGGACAGGACCCGCCTCGTCGGCGTCCTCCAGGCCGCGGCGTTCGGTATCGGCCGGGAACTGGCGTCAGGCGGGTGATGGGAAGGAGATCTGACGCGGGCCAGAAGGGAGACAGGGGCCGACGCTGATCCATCTAGACCGATACCCGGCGAAGTCGTACTTGAGGCATGAGAATCCAAGAAATCCGAACCCGACGAAATCCGGGACACATCAATGTCTCCATCAATCCCGGGGCACTTCAGAAGCGGCATTGCTCGCACCACAGCCAGGACCTGGAAGGGCAGGAAAGCCAGCTATGAACTGTTTACCGCCATGCCCCCGGGTGCGTAGGCGCAGGGCGCCGGAGATGGATGCGACATCGGATGCCCCGTTGGCAGGTCGCAGCACGTGAGACGTCCGGGCCGTGGTTTCGCCGCTGTGGCTGTGGCCGTGCTGGTGACCGTTTTGACAAACATGCCGGTATTTCTCCTTGGGGCGCTGGCCACGGAGATCACCGCAACAATCCGTGTCCCGGCCTACGGGGTCGGCCTGGCGGTGGGGGTCTACTGGGCCGCAGCCGCCCTTACCTCTGCTTGCACCGATGTGATTGGTCGTGTGCTCAGCGAGAAAGGCATGGGCATCGCCGCCTTGCTGCTGGCGATATTGAGCCTGACCGGCAGCGCGTCCTGGATCCCTGCGTGGCCGTGGCTAATTGTGTGGGCATGCCTGGGGGGACTCGGGAACGGTCTGGGGCACCCTTCCTCCAACTACTTGCTCGTCACGCACATCCCAGCCTCCTCGCGCGGGCTTGCCTTCGGGGTGAAACAGGCCGCGGTCCCTCTGACGGGGCTGATCGCCGGCGTCTCGATCCCGCTGGTTGCGTTGACTCTGGGCTGGCCCATGGCCTTCCTGCTGATGGCTGTCCTCGGCATGCTCGTACTGGTTCCCGTGGCCCGGACCCGGACCATGCCCGTCGTCATGGGTGCGACTCGGCCGGCGGGGCAATGGGATACACAGTTGCGTTCGGCGTTGGTGCTGATGGCCGCGATGACGATGTTCGCGGGCGGTGCCGTCACCTCCGCCGTAGCCTTTGCCGTGATCGGCGCGCTGGAGCGGGGGATTGCGGTCGGCCCGGCTGGTGTGCTTCTGGCCGTCGGCAGCGCCCTAGGAGCCGCGACCCGTATCGTGATTGGCGGAGTCGTCGATCGAGGCGGCGTGTCGGCTCTTTCTTTGATCCAGACAGCACTCATCGTCTGCGCCGTCGGGCTTTCACTCATGGCGATCCCCACCACCTGGAGCTACGTGGCAGGTGTCCTGCTCGCGGCGGGCCTGGGGTGGGGCTGGCCAGGCCTGGCGCACTTCCTCATCTCGTACATGGCACCTGGGGCCACCGCGGCGGCCACCGGCATCGTCCAGGCCGGCACGTACATCGGCAATACCATCGGTCCCGTGCTCACCGGGGTGGTCCTTACCCTCGGTAACTCGACACTGGCCTGGGCGATGCTCGCCACTACGGCAACCGTCGCCGTGGTCATCTCCTTCTTCTTCGGGCACCGACTGCGGAAAATCGACTCTCTGGAATGACCGCTGAGCTGAAGTGGTCCTATCCACGACCCCCATCGTCACCGGCCGTCGAGATCCCTAAACGAGCAAGCCGTGGATGTCTTTGGCGGCTGTCTGGAGCATGGCCCCGAGTTCTGTGCAGAGTCGTTCAGTCATGCGGTGAGCGGGCACGGATACGTTAGCCCCGTAGTGCTTTCCGCTCGGGCTGGTGAGGGGGACAGCGACTGACATGACGCCGTCCTCGCTTTCTTCCTGACTCGTTGAGTATCCGGTTTGCCGAATCGTTTCGAGGGCGCGCTCCAGATCGGAACGGGAGGTAATGGATCCCTTGGTGAGACCCGGGAGCTTCTCATGCGGGTACAGAACGTGCAATTGTTCCGTGGTGAGTAGGCTCAGCATTGCTTTGCCTGTTGCAGTGCAGTTGGCCGGAAGCATCGCACCGTGACGTGAGGCAACGCGGACCGCGCGTTGGCTCTCGATGGCTTCGAGGAAGTGTGTGTTCGAGCCTACGAGCTCGGCAAAGTGTACTGTCTCTCCGGTTGCCTCGAATAACCTCTCCATTGCTGGGCGAATGAGGGTCCCGATATCGACGTGGCGCCGTATGGCGAAGGCGATGGAGCTGAGTGCTTGTCCGGGTTCGTACGCTTTAGTCTGGGGGTTCTGCCGTACGAAACCGCGGTAGAGAAGCATCCCCATGAGGCGATGGGCCGTGGACGATGCCACTCCGAGGTACTTGCTGGCATCGGTGAGCCGGATGCTCGGCCGAGTCTCGAAGAGCAGCAACAACTGGAGTGCGTTGTCGACGGATTCGATGGGGTACTGCGGAGGAGGGCCGTACCTGGAGTCGTCCTCCGCCTGTGATGCAGACATGAGCTTCATGTTACTGATCGGTCTCTGCCCGGCTGTGGCGCCGGCCGTCAACGGTGCGCTCACCAAGTCGTGCGAGTTCATGTCTCCAGGCAGTCCCAGTGTTGAATGCTCCTCCGAGGTCGGGCAGTTCGGCCATGTCGGCATCGGGCAGGTCGACGAGGTGCCCACCAGCGGAAGCCACTTGCAGTGCCAGCCCTGCCAGGCCGTCCACGCTGATGGCCTGGAGAACTGCTTGCTCGACGGTTTCGGCCGCGCTGGTGAGGCCGTGGCCCCGCAGCACCACAACGGGTCTTGTTCCCATGGTATCGGCCATTTCGGCGGCGAGCCGACGGTTGCGGATGAGCACTCCGCGGGGATAGACGGGCACCCCGTTGGCGGCGAGGCGGGTTCCGGGAATGTCGTACGCCCCTACGATGGGGCGTACTGCAAGCCCTGCCAGGTCGGCGGCAACCACTCGCGGGGGATGGGCGTGAACGACAGCCCGGATGTCTGGGCGGCGCCGGAAGAGCTCGGTGTGCAGCGGCAGTTCGTTGGGGACCGTGTATCCGCCCGCGAGCTCGCCGTCGGCGGCGGGATTGCCGTCGAGGTCCACCATGCGGATGTCTTCGGCTTGCGTGTACGCCAGTCCGCGTTCGTACGGGCCGCGACAGCGCACCAGCAATGTGCTGTCGGTAATTTTCAGGCTGATGTGACCCAAGATTCCATCTGCAAGGCCCCGATGGGCCAAGACCCGGCAGGCGAGGGCGATATGTTCTCGGGTGACGCTCTCGGTCTGGGGCAGCGAGTTCCCCCCGGGTGTCATGACGCCCTCCTCGGCTGTGGTTCCAACTGGGGTTCGAGCTTGGCGTGCAGATCCTGCACCGTGATTCCCTTGGCCATGCCCAGCCGGCAGGCAATGAGGGCTTTGGGCCAGTTCACGATGGCTGCGCCCCGGACGGTGGTGCCGTCGGTGGTGTAGAGGGCGGCGAACTTGCCGTGGACCTGCGGGTGTCCGATGATGACGTGGTCGACATTGCCTCCGACGCGTCCCACGATCTGGATTTTCCAGTCGTGCTGGTCGCTCCACACGTATTCAATGGGTGTGTAGGCGCGCGGCTGGTCCGGATGGATGATGTTGTAGGCCACGCATGTGGCTTGTTCCACCGCGTTAGTCCAGTGCTCGGTCCTGACGTCCTCGCCGTGCTTCTGGTGGCGCCAGCGGGCTACGTCGCCGACGGCGTACACGTTCGCGGCGTCGAGGGCTTGGCAGTACTCGTTGAGCACGACGCCGTTGTCCACGAGCAGGCCGGATGCGCTGAGCCAGGAGTCGTTGGGGATGACGCCGATACCGATCAGCACGGTGGCCGCCTGAACGCTCTCACCGTTGGTCAGGTGGAGGGAGAAGTTGCCCTCCTCGCCTTCGATGGCTTCCACTCCGGTGCCGAACATGGTGTTGACCCCGTTGTCCTGGTGAAGGTCTGCGAACCACTGGCCGATCTCAGGGTTGAAGAGGCGGCTCATGGGCACGGGTACCGGGTCGATGACGGTGACCTCCAATCCCAGGCCGCGGGCGGTGGCTGCCGCTTCGGCGCCGATGAACCCTGCCCCGATGACGGCAAGCGCCCCACCCCGGAGAAGGTCCCCACGTAGTTCGCGGGCGTCCTCAAGGGTGCGCAGCACGTGGATCCCTGGAGGCTGACCCCAGGGGGAGGGGCGGGGTGATGCTCCGGTGGCGATGACGAGGTTGTCGTAATGAAGGGGTTCATGCCCTTCAAGCTTCAGCAGGTTCTCGGCGACGTCCAGACCGACGGCGCGGTGTCCCAGCAGGAGTTGGATGTCCTCGGTATCGGCCTGCTCCTGGGTCAGCAGCCGGATGGAGTCCTCATCGGCGGATCCCGCAAGAACGGATTTCGACAGGGGCGGTTTGTCGTAGGGAAGTTCGGTCTCTTCTCCCACGAGGATGATCTCCCCCTTATAGCCTTCCCGGCGGAGGGACTGCGCGGTGCGCACCCCGGCGATGGAGGACCCGACGATGACGGTGATCGGACTCATTCGTCCTCCACCACCAGCGCGGAGACCGGGCAGCTGCGGGCAGCTTCGATGACGCGGGCGCGGTCGGCTTCGGGGACCTCGGTCTGGAGCAGTACGACGATCCCGTCGTCGTCCAGGTCGAAGTAGTCAGAGGCTCCGACGACGCAGTTTGCATACCCCTGACAGGCGCCCAGGTCAGCTTTGATTACAGGCATGGTCACATACTTTCGTGAGGCGGTGATGCTGTGGCAGTTAGGAGTGTCTATTCTTCTTCGGTCACTAGCGGCCCGAAAGGGTGGCCGATCATGGCCGAGAACGTGTCTGGGGCCTGCCAGGTCAGGGACTCCAGTTCCAGCGGACAGAGCGTTACCCACTGGCCCGAACGAGGAGATTGAATCATCAGCCGCGAACCGTTGCGGGTCTCAATGCGGGTGACCTGGACCTCCGAGAACTCGTTGGCGATCACGATCGGCGTTCCGGTGACGTGCTCTTCGAGCCGACGTCGTTCCTCGGTGGCCCGAATCGCCGCGAGGCGGTCTTCCTCCTCGCCTTCCCATTCCAGCTTCATAGGAAGATAGCCAGATTCTGCATGCGGATGACCGACTCGTCGACCATGATGGTGCGCCGGGCGAGCTCCCACCCGGACCTTGATGAGGTACGGCGGAGGAGGTCCTCGCGTCCTGCGGAGACAGTGGAGGATTCCCCGACGTCACCACGGCTGCGGAAGAGAAGAACCGCCGAGTCCACGATGATTTCGTCGGGGTTGGGGGTGCGGAAGGTGCGCACGTTAGTGATGTAGTGGCGTAGCCGTGATGGGGGGTCTTCAGTCCAGGCGTGGTCGGTGGCGAAGCGGGCCACCCGGCGGCTGAGCGAGTACTTGTTCTCGTCCCAGTGCGCCATCCCCGGTGAGGTGGAGTATCCGGCGCCCAGGGCAGTGGTGACGCGGACGGGCATGAGGTAATGCACGTCATCGGCAATCCGGGAGAGCCATTCGCCGTAGTCTTGGGCGTCCAACAGGTATGCCTCATCGACTAGCCAACGGTGCGCCTCCAGGTGAAGTTCATCGTTGAAGGGCAGGGTCTGCCCCGTCCGCTGGGTACGCGGGGCGTGGGCTCCCAGCGCCGACTGCTCGGACAGCGTCGAATTCTCGTTCTCGTGTGCCGTTCCAACACTCATGATCAGACCTCCTCGTGCAGGGTCGCAGCGGGCACGGTCTCTGCGCTGCCGCAGGCCGGGCGGGGGGCCCCCGATCCGGCGGCCGGCGGCGCCTTCACCAGGTCCGAGCCCACGTGCACCTGCGCTGCGGCTACTGCCGGACGTTCGAGGTGATCGGCCCATCGGCGCAACAACTCCCGCTGGTTGTACTCGCTGTATCCGATACGGGTGGAGCCGGGTCCCGAGTATTCCTCCGGGGACAGGGCCTCGACGACGTTCTCGCCGTTCTCGAGCATGCCCATCCGGCTGTTGAGCAGCAGACGCCGTGCCATGGAGCCGGCGGCAGTATTGGTGAGGGACACCCAGTTCTCGACGTCGTCCTGTTCGAACATGCCGCCACTACCGAAGCACATGAGATACGCCTTGTAGGAGAGCGCTTTGTACTCCTCCGGCGCGTTCTTGTCGACGGCGAACCACGAGAGGACTTCCGTCTCGTTCTCGCTGATTGGCTGCCACACGCGGATGGAGATGAAGGGGAGCACCTCGTCGGAGCCCTCTTCGACCCGCGGCCAGTTGTGCACGAAGCTCATGTTCGGGAACAGTGAGGCCGCCGAGATCATGAACCCGTCCTTGCCGACCACGTCGAGCTGCTCCTGGGTCCACTGCTCCTTCATCCGGGCGATCATCTCGTCCGGGTAGCCTACGTAGCGCAGACGCTCCTCCAGGCCACCTTCGGGCAGCTTGTAAGTGGTGCCGCCACCGTTGCCGGCCCAGTACGTGGTGCCGTCCTTGCGTTTCTCCGCCTTGGGCTCGCGGAAGAGGCCAATCTCCACCACCGAGGTGTGGGTCTGGGGCGTGTGGTACATGTCCCCGGCGAAGTTCTCGGCCCCGATCTTCCAGTTCGCCTTGACCCGCCAACGCTGAGGGCCACGCAGCTCGATGCCGTCTGCGCTCTGCTTCGTGTAGTAGTCCAGGTAGAACTTGAAGTCCCCCAGGAACTCCTCCAGGGGCTCGGCGTCCGGGTCCATGCTGATGAAGATCAGACCGTTGTACGTGGCCAGTGAGGGAGCCGGCAACAGGGTCTGGCCCTTCTTCTTGAAGCCTTCCTCGCCGCCGTAGGCCTCCTTGTGAAACGGCAGGCCAACGAGGCGCCCGTCGTTGCGGTAGGACCAACCGTGGTAGGGGCAACGGAAGTGGGAGGCATTGCCCATCTCTGCCCGGCAGACCTGCATGCCCCGGTGGAGGCACATGTTAAACAGGGCCCGGACCTGGCCCTGTTCGTCCCGGGAGATGATGAACGAGTCTTCGAGGACTCTGCGGACCACGTAGTCGCCAGCCTCGGGGACCTCTGACTCGTGGGCGACGAATAGCCAGCTGCGGCTGAAGAGACGTTCCTTCTCGAGTTCGAAGAGCTCTTTGTCGTTGTAGATATGTGCAGGGATCATGCCCCGCCGTACGTCCTCGAGGACGCCGTGGTGGTCTGCCATGGGAGAGCTCCTTCTCGACCAGCGATCAATCAGTCTGCAGAGTAGAGGGCCACTCTGTCGTGAAGAGAATGCCGTATTTTGTGATCTACGTCAACCCCTCCCGCTCTTCGTGCCAGGTAAGGGTGGGTGCGGCAAGGGTCAGTGGCCGTTCTCGGGGGAGTCGGAGTCGCGGGCGGCGTTCTCTCCGCGGTCCAACCTCGCCAGGGCTTCCATGTCCTCGGCAGTCAGGGAGAAATCGAACACTGAGATGTTCTCGACCAGCCATTCGGGTTTGGCGGCCTGCGGGATCGGGATGATTCCTTGCTGGACGTGCCAGCGGAGCAGAACCTGCGCCGGACTCTTTGCTGTCCGTTGCGCGATCTGCACCACGATGGGGTGGTCGCGCAGTCCCGATTCGCGGCCGATAGGGCTCCAGGCCTCGGTGATGATGCCCAGGTCCTGGTGCACTGCCCGCGGGGGTAGCCGTGCGAGATCGGGGCTGAGCTGGATCTGGTTCACGTCGGGAACCACGCCGGTCGCGGCAATGACCTTCTCCAAATGGTCCGGCTTGAAATTGGAGACACCGATCGCTTTGACCCGGCCTTCGTCCAAGAGCTTGACGAGGCCTCTCCATGCCTCGGTGTACTGGTCCAAGGCCGGCACGGGCCAGTGGCACATGAACATGTCCAGGTAGTCCAGGCCCAAGGCTTGGAGACTACGGTCGTAGGCCCGCTGCACACCGTCGACGCTGTGGGACTCCTTGTTGAACTTGCTGGAGACGAACAACTCTTCACGCGCAACGCCTGCCGTGCGGACGCCGCGTCCCACCGCGTCTTCATTGCGGTACTGGAACGCGGTGTCGACGAGCCGGTAGCCGCTTTGAATGGCGTAGCGGACGGCCGTCTCGCACTCTTCCCCCACCAGTGGCCAGGTGCCCAGGCCCAGATGCGGAATGCTGTGCCCGTGCCTCAGTCGGAGCCTCGGGACCGTTGCGGGGTCATCGCTCGGATGGGTTTTCGTCGTCATGGACAGCCTCTCGTCGAAACGTCTTGCTTTCTTGTCACCGGAGGCAAATAGCGCGAGCCTCGGGGTCTGTGTCGGTCAGTCGACATCTTTGTTGGATCTCCAGGGGGTTGCAGCTGGGGTGATGATGAGCAGGCTCGCGGCCAGCAGGGCCGCGGTCACCGGGGTGAGGGTGACCAGCCCGGCCATGGCCAGCGGTGAGAGGAAGAGCGCCGTGGCGCGGAAGGTGCCCGTCAATGCTAGCGCGTCTCCGCGTTCTTCTGGGTGCACCTTTTCCGCTGCGATGGCCGGACCGACGGTCTGCAGGACCCCGGCACCGATGCCGGAGATGGCGAGGGCAATGGCCACCGGGGCGGTCAGACCGGCGAACGGTCCCACTGCGGCCAGTCCCAGCCCTGTAGCTATCATCCCGATGACCAGAGACGCCCTGACGCCCTGGCGCCGGACCCACCCGCTGGCGGTACTACCGACGAGAACGGTGGCGTTGGCGATGGAGAGCAGCGCGGACTTACCCTCGCCCAGGCCGCCGAGCACCTCGGTACCGTCGCCGCCCGCATCAGCGAACTCGAACGCGGCACCCGCCTCAATGTCGCCCTCGCCACCGCCTACCGCGAATGGCTGAATACCCAGCAAACACTCAGTCTCGCGGCTTGACACCAATAGGAGCATCACGCCCTCTTCGCCTTGGCGATCGTGCGGTGCGAGCAGCCCGCGATCGCCTCGATGTCCCGGTAGGACCTGTCCTGCAGCAGTAGCGACATCACCAATCGGTAATCAGTCACCCGTGCCTCCTGTTCGGATCCACGCGCAGCCCAGTTGCCACGCGTAGAACCGACACGAGCACACGAGGACCGGCCCCGCTATCCGATGCTCATACTCGCGCTACCCGATCATCAGAACTCTGCTATCCGAAGCACGTCCCTAACAACGAAGACCGCCGACGGCTCGGTCGAGCAGATCCGGGTGCTGATGGCCGTGCGCCGCAGCGCCATGAAAGCCCGTGTCGCCGCGCACCGACAGATCACATCCTTGCTGATCACTGCCCCCGATACCGTCCGGACCCGGTTCGCCCACCTCGACGGCGACCACCTGATCGACATACTCGCAGCCACGCGGCCTGGTCCTGCCGCCGACACAGTGCCCGCCGCAACCGGGCAGGCCCTGCGCCGCCTGGCTCGCCGTCATCAGGCCCTTACCGAGGAGATCACCGAGATCGACATCGAGCTGCGCACCCTGGTTACGCGCGTCGCGCCCGCGATGCTCGCCACCCCAGGATTCGGCGTCATCACCACTGCGACCCTGCTGATCACCGCCGGTGACAACCCCGACCGGCTCCACTCCGAAGCGTCCCTCGCTGCGCTCTGCGGCGCAGCCCCGATCCCCGCCAGCTCCGGGAAGACCACTCGGCATCGCCTCAATCGAGGCGGCGACCGCCAAGCCAACTGGGCGTTGCACCAGGTCGCGCTCGTTCGCCTATCCACAGACCCGCGCACAAAGGCTTACGCCGCTAAGCTCACCGCCGCTGGCAAAAGCAAGAAAGACGTCCTCCGCTGCCTCAAACGAGCCATCGCACGCCAGGCTTGGCACCTGCTCGTCCACCCCTCACCCGTCCCGAGGATCGACGACCTCCGGTCCCTCCGACAAGAGCGCGGACTTACCCTCGCCCAGGCCGCCGAGCACCTCGGTACCGTCGCCGCCCGCATCAGCGAACTCGAACGCGGCACCCGACTCAATCTCGCCCTCGCCACCGCCTACCGCGAATGGCTCAACACCCAGCAAACACTCAGTCTCGCGGCTTGACACCAATAGGAGCATCACGCCCGCGGGCCACGCTCTATCGGCATTTCGGCGGCACCGCCCAGTTGCTTGCAGCGTCCTTCGAGCGGCTGTTGCCTCGCGTCGAGGTCTCTACCGCCAGTGGGTCGGTACGCGACCAACTCATCGCGCTTCTCACGGCCCAAGCTGACCTGATTGACCAGGCGCCGCTGAACATTACAACTCTGGCTTGGCTGTCAATCGGATCAGTCGGCGGCAGCGATCCTGCCGATTCGGCCGCGATCACCTCACTGCGCAGTCGAGTCATCGAGGAATACCGGCAGCCCTTTGACCGCATCCTCACACAGCCTGACGTTCGAGCACAGCTCGGCAACGTCGACACCACCTTCGCGATCGTTCAACTCCTGGGTCCCGTCGTGTTCGCTCGCCTTACTGGGCTCTGCACCGTCGACCACGACGGATGCGTGCAACTCGTTGATGATTTTCTTGCTGCCCGCAAGCAGGGAGGCGAACCCATCCCGGCCGAATCCAGCCACGGCCTGAACCGCCCTGGCGCCGGCGGATCTCGCTAAATCGGGGCTTCTTCTTGTCGGATGGGCGTGACCGCTCGATCGCCGAGGTCGCTGGGGAGGTGGCGAGGCAACCCTAGAGCCCGGTCGTTTCGGTGCGTGCTGCGGCGAGCCATCCGCTGCAGTCTGAGTGCGGCCGGAACTTCTACCGTCCAGTTTTGACTTCCCGATTAGTCAGGCTGCTGCAAGCGATCGCGAAGCTGACTCCAGAGCTTCAGCCAGTTGAAGCTCGAGCGTGGGCAGGAGGCTAACCGCCGAAGCCACACGTTCCAGCCGAGTACGCACATCGACCTCGTGCTCGATCCCGGCTCGGCCGGCCTCCGTCCATGTCTGTGCACAGTGTCTGGCGACTACGGCGAGATCTTCGGTCGCGAGGTCACCGGTCAAACGTGCCACGTCCGCGCAGCCGTCAGCGAGCAGCTTTCGGAACAGGCCACCTCCGGTGCCGGCCTTCTCGATGAAAGCGCTCAAGCTGAATAAGAGGATCTCGAGTTCGTCAGCCGGTAGATGGGACCAAGTCCGGACATCAGCGGCGAGCTGGGCGACCGCTGCTAAGCCTTCGGAACCGCTCACCGCGGTCGTGAGATCGACGACTCCGGGCGGAGTTGGGTGGCGCATGTTCGCTGCCGATTGACGGAAAGCCGCTGCGGCAACCTGCGCAAGGTCTGGTAACTCATGCGGCCAGGCGATGCGGTACGTGGTGTGACGTGTCGGTTGTGGGAATGACATCGACGACCGTGCTCGAGCGAGAGCGTCGAACGAAACCTTTTGGACCTCGGCACGGTCGTTGTCAACAACGAAGGCGATCCTCTCCGCCTCGTCGTAACCAATTACCACGATATCGTGGCGACTCATTTGGAGCCGAACCCGCAGGTAGGGCAACTCTGCAATGTCGCCCCATATCAGGGCTGGCCTTCCGGCATCGATCTCCTGGCTGATCCACGACCATCCTTCTCGGGGATCGTCGGTCGTGAGCACTTGGACCTGTGCGCCCAGTCGATGGGGGAGATCTACTTCGAAATCGGAGTCTCTCCCTACCAGATAAAGCGGTGGGAAGAGGTCGCTCGAGTGCAAGTAGGACAGGCCAAGTGACCCCCCGAGGGTGAAGACGAGACCTTCCTCGGGCGGTTCTTCCCAGCCGAGGCCTTGCCAGTGCAGGAGGTCTCGCATCGCGGCTGAGCCGCAGTGCCCCCCGACCCGGTGTGGATAGTTCTCGATGAGCGTCTGGCGAGTCATCAGAGTTCCTTTCTGAACGGCGGGCGGGTACGAACCGGGCTCTTGCTGCGCCAGTGGGATGTCAGCGCCGTTCGTCGAGGCTCCGCCGCTGACCGTGCGAGTCTCGCTCGGGACTGGCTTACCCATTGCGCAAGGAATCGGGAGAACCCGTATGGGCGAAATCGGTCCGGACGAAAGGACGCTGCTGTGTGATGACCTGTTTGCTGAGCATGAAATCACGGGGACGATTGATGCAGTCTGCAGCAAGGAGTTCGCCATCACGGAGGTAGAAGCAGCTGAAGTCGCGGTCCCGGGTGGGGTCACCGCTGAGGACGACTTCGTCGTAACCGGTGTTGAGACCGGCGATCTGCAGCTTGAGATCGTATTGATCTGACCAGAACCAGGGCAGCGACACTGCGCTCTTGGACTTCCCGCAAAGGGTAGCCGCGGCGAGTTTCGCCTGATCGGTTGCTCCGGGTACGCACTCCAGCCGGACTCGGCGACCGTATCGAGAGATGTACTTGCTGGCACAGTCTCCGGCGGCAACGATGGCTGGGTCACTGGTTCGGGCGTGCTCGTCGATCACCACACCATCGTTCAGGGTCAAGCCCGCCGCCTCGGCGAGTTCTGTTCTCGGTTCAACACCGATACCCACGATGACCAGATCAGTCGGAATCGACTCGCCAGTAGATAGTGTGACCTCGCGGACGCAATCGTCTCCGACTAATGCTGCGACTTTGGCGCCCGTTCGGATATCGATGCCCTCCTCTCGGTGGATCCGCTCGAAGAACGTTGATACGTCGGGAGCAGTGACCCGCTCGAGGACGCGAGTGGTCGCCTCGAGCACGGTGACTTCCAGGCCCAGTGCCCGTAGTGAGGCGGCCGTCTCAAGTCCGATGTAGCCGCCCCCGACGATCACCACCCGCCGCCCGGGGGCGGCGGACGTGCGGATCAACTCGACGTCTGCGGCGGTACGAAGGTAATGGACCCCGGCGAGCTCGGCCCCAGGAACGCGGAGCTGACGAGGGCGGGCTCCCGTGCACAGCGCGAGCTTGTCGTATGTCAGTGTGTCGCCGGTGCTCATAACGATGTGCCCAGCCGAGCGGTCGATCGCCTCCACGTGCGCGTTGAGAAGCTGGATTCGCTGCTTGGAGTAGAAGTCCGAACTGCGGATGGTGATCTCGTCGAGGGTGGTTTTCCCGGCGAGATACGCCTTCGACAGTGGCGGGCGCTGGTAGGGCACCGTGGGCTCCTCGCCGATGAGGACGATCTCACCGCTCCACCCGTCCTGCCGTAGGCTCGCCGCGAGTTGGGCTCCGGCATGGCTGGCACCGATGATGAGGGCTCGCTGCGATGTCATGTTCCGGATTTCGGGGTGAGGCGCACCATCATCTTGCTGATACCCCGCACGAAGTTGGACTGCACGTACTCGGGTTCGCCGACGACCTCGATGTTCTCGAAGCGGGGGAGCAGCTCTTCCCAGAGGATCCGCAGCTGCATTTCGGCCAGTCGGTTGCCCATGCACCGGTGTACGCCGAACCCGAAGGAGATGTGGTTGCGGACGTTGGCCCGGTCGATGATGAAGTCATCGGGCCGCTCGAACACACGCTCGTCGCGGTTGCCTGAGGCGTACCACATCACGACCTTGTCACCCTTACGGATGAACTGACCGTTCAAGATAGTGTCAGTCTTGGCGATTCGGCGCATGTAGGCCAGCGGCGTTTGCCACCGGATTATCTCGGAGACCATGTTGGGGATCAGGTCAGGGTTGGACTTGAGCTTTTCGAACTGGTCTGGGAACCGGTTCAGCGCCAGAACGCCACCACTCATCGAGTTCCGGGTCGTGTCGTTCCCTCCGACGATCAACAGCACAAAGTTGCCCATGAATTCCATCGGGCGGTCGATCAGATCCTTGGTGTTCTCGTTGCTCTGCAGCATGGTGACCAGGTCGAAACCGGGTTCCTCCCCCTCTGCTAACCGAGCCTTCTTGTCGTACCACAGAGAACTCAGACCGCTCGCCATCTCGCGCATTCCGTCGAACGTCTCGTCGAGGTCCGCAGGACCACCGTTCGCTTCCTCGAACGAAGTTGCAATATCTGACCAGTACACGAGTTTGTGACGTTCCTCGTATGGGAAGTCCAAGAGCGTCGCGAGCATTCGAGCTGTCAGTTCGATCGAGACAGCCTGGACCCAATCGAACGGCTGATTCACCGGCAAGTCGTCTAGTACCTCGCGAACCCGAGACCGAATGAGCGTCTCCATCTCGCGCAGGTTCTTCGGCGCCACCACCCCCTGCACAGCTGCTCGCTGCACGTCGTGGCGCGGTGGGTCCATCGCGATGAACATCTCAATATCGAGAAAACGAGGCGGGGCCCCGATCACTATCATCGGCTCGGCGGAGAAGACCTCATGGTTCTTATCGACCGCGATGATGTCTTCATGTCGGGTCACTGACCAGAACGGCCCGAACGCACTGTTGGGCTGAAAGTGGACCGGAGCCTCGTTTCGCAGGCGCTCATAGTAGGACTGCCAGCGGCCTTGGCGATAGAGAAAGGGATTACTGAGGTCGATGTCGGCGAGCTCGACATCCTCGACGGGAGGAATGGGACTCTCTACGAAGAGCTTCTTCCCATTCGTCCTTGTCACCCAGCGCCGAGTCCTGTCGTACAGATGGGCGCCCCGGATCTGAAGATCCATCGGGATGGCCGACCGGATTCTGTCCCCGACTTCTACATGATTGCTTGACACGACTCTTGATCCCTTCGTCGTTACATCTGGAACTCTGGCACCTGGACGACCAGGCCGTCCCAATCCGCGGACGCGGTCATCTGGCACGACAGTCGAGAGGTCGGCAGCCTTTCCGGGTTCATTGCGAGCATTTCCTCTTCACTTGCTCCCGAGAGGCCGACCTGTTCGGACCACTGCGGATCAACGATGACATGACACGTGCCGCACGCGGCTTCGCCTCCGCAGTCAGCGTCAATCCCGGGCACCGCGTTGTTGACGGCGATCCGCATGAGTGACTGCCCCTCCTCTAAGGGCACCACGTGCTTCTCTCCCTCATGTGAGACGAAGGTTACGACTGTCATCGCTGGCTCCTGCATGGTTGTTCGGGTAATAGCTGCTCACAGCATTGCTAACAACGACGACTGCGGCTAGGTTGATTGAGGGCAGAAGCTTGTTAATTTGGCTCAGAAGGCGGGGGCGATGAATCTTGATCGCGAGGGCGTGCCACCGCTCGTGTTCGCGCAGTTACTTGAGAGCCCAGTTCTGGAGCAAGACGCCGTTGCACGGTTTCGCGAGATCATGGATCGTGAGCGAAGCGACGTCGAGTCACTTCTTGCCATCAACGCCCAAGTTCCCCTGCGGTGGATCAGGGAAGCCTTGCCCGACCTCGACGTCGACCAAGCAACGACCCTCGGTTTGGCGTTCGCCCAGCATGCTCATCTGACGTCCTTCGGACCATTAAGCGTCCCACTAGTAAGCGCAGGTTCCGCAGGCGAGATATTGGAATTGCTTGCCTACCTGCCGCTAATAACCCCAGCCCTGAGTGCGCAGTTCTACGCAGGTGGACACGGAGTGTCTGTCGCGCTCAATGGGCAGACGGGCGATCGAGTCCTAGACTCCCTAGTGGTCACCTACTGTGGTGCGGTCCTGCTGAGGCTGCTGAATATACTCGTTGGCGATGCACCAGACATCACACTCTCACTGGGTTGGCCCGCTCCGGAAGGTCTGCCCGTGGATCAGGATTGGTTAGCTGGTCGCCTGGTATTTGACGCTTCACTGTCCATTCTGCATTTTCCCGTTGACGCGGTCAATCACGTCTGCCGGTTCTCTGACCCCGTGGCGTATCGACTCGCTAGCGGTGACTTGCAGCGAAGGCTCGACGAGCGGAGTAAAATCGCCTCGTATTCGGACAAGGTGAGACGTCTGATAGAGAAGCGTCCCGCAGATTGTGGAAGTCAGTGGATTGCAGACGAACTCTCCATCTCTACGAGCACACTTAAGCGGCGCCTCTCTGAGGAAGGGATGACCTATCGCGGACTGCGCCAGTCGGTCATTCGTGAGTACGCGATTCTTCGTTTACTGGACGGATCTGTGTCCGCGAGCGAGATCGCCACGGACCTCGGTTACAGCGACCTCGCCAGCTTTTCACACGCTTTCAAGCACTGGACCGGCCACCCGCCGACGGGGTTCCGTCGTAGGTAGCGCTGCCTCTTGGTTGACTCGTACAGGGCAACTGGCGATGCACGGTGCCTTCCGCTTCGCCCGTTCTTTGGGCGTGGCGTTCAATATCTTCAGGCTCCGCCGACATCCTCGACGTATTCGGGCCTGGTGCTCGCGGCGGTGAGTTTGGCCTAAGCCCTCGAGTTTCTCTGTGACTGCAAAAAGTGTTCAACCTCGACCACGATGAACAGGGCAGTGGCAGTAATAACAGTGCGGCCCTCTGCATCCTCCATCGTGGACGTGAGGTCCAATTTCCGGCCATCGCGAGACCGAACTGCAGCGCGCAGGATGTACGGGGTGTCGAGTAGTGCTGGCGCAAGATACTCGAGCTCGAGACGGCGCGTCACGGCGAGCTCGCCGACCGAATAGAGCAAGAAGCCGAAGAGGTCGTCAATCACGGTCGCTACCGCGCCGCCGTGTGCAATGCCGGGTGCCCCGACGTGGCGCTGGTCGAACTGGTGGTGTGCGACGACGCCGTCTCCGTCACGCCGTACCGAGAGGAAGTGACCATTCGGGTTCTCTGGTCCACAGCCAAGGCAGTTGGGGTGGTGGGGAGGAAGCTCGGAGGAACCGGATTCCATGCGCGTAAACGAGCGCACCCAGGTGTCGATATCGGTACCTATCGGCCCGCCGGCCTTGTCGCGAAATGTGTCCATGTCCAGACCTTCCTGTCGATGAAGTTGTGCTGGGTGTGACACCTCTGCTCATGGCGACGGAGATATCGCCGACACCCGCACGTCCGACCCGTGACCCAACCTCGACCGGGACGTCCAAGGGGCCCTGAGGCCCGATGCGGGTGGCCTGAGCAACTGGCTGCCGACGGCACGATAGTCAGGTCGACAAGGCCGACTGAGCCGGGACACCATGTACTGTACGAACATACAGTATGCGGTACCGACGTATAGTCTAGTTTGGGGTCCGTAGGCTCGACCGCAACTGAAGGGGAACCGCGTGAATCGTTCCGCACCAGGCGCCGCGGGCCAGGATCTCACTGCCAAGGCGCGCATCCGCAACGCCGCACTGGATCTCTACGCCGCCAACGGCGAGGACGGCACTTCGTTGCGAACCGTGGCGACCGCGGCCGGGGTGACGGTGGGTCTCGTGGTCCATCACTACGGCACGAAGGACGGCCTGCGCGGGGCGGTCGAGCGACTGGTCGTAGAGCATTTCGCTACCGCACTTGCCTCGGCGCCCGTGGACGTCCCAGGCGCCGACATCGCCCGGATCCGCAACGAGGCGGTTGCCGACATGCTGGTCAGGCGTCCCGAGGTGGTGAACTACCTGCGCCGCGCGTTGCTAGATCCCGGCGGTCAGCGAGGTGAGTTACTCGAACGGCTCACCGAGCTGACACACCGGGAAGTGATAGCTATGCGGCAGTCTGGTGCGGCGTCTAGGGTCCGCGCCGATGCTGTTCAGGTGGTCGACGTCATCGTCACTCAGCTGGGCCGTTTGTTCCTCCAGCCGCTCGTGGACTCGATGTGGTCCCATCTTGGGACGTTCACTCACACCGAAGGCGACGACAAGCCGGAACTGAGTGTTCGCGTCACCGAGACATTGGCACCGCAAGGAACGCCGCAATGACCTTGGTCATGGTAAGTCGCTGGCTTCGAGGCCGGACGATGCCGCGAGCAGCCGCAGTCGAGAATAGTTGCCGCGTGACGGCCACAGTGGACTCCACTCTTAGGGGCAAGAAAACGAGATCCTGTGGCACGCCGTTGCCTATCTGTCGCAGGCGAACCCGCCAGACGGCGATATGCCCGTGTGGGGCAAGAAGGTCGGCTTTCGGAATGTCTCCGACCACGCCCACACAGGGGGCAACGGAATCGCGCACAGCCTCAGACCGAGCAGCTCCACCAGTCGCGCCCACCGCGCCTGCTGATGAAGTGCCGAGTTCTGAGGTGCCGAGTTGCCAGTGCGAGACCGGACGAACGTGCGAGCAGTTCGGGGAGCGGTCGAGTTCGCGAGATTCACAACTCGGCATCGTCTACTTGTCATAACGTAAGTTATCGGCGTTAACATAGTCGCTGGCAGGAGCGCTTTTCTGGCGCGATGTCCGCTCAGGGCAGGTTTTGGACGCGGCTGCCCTGAGCGGGTTTGGCGATTACTTCTGGGGGCGCCGGGCTGTCGGCCTAGTTGGCCGCTGCGTACGCGTCGGCCACGTCCGCGGGAATTCGTCCGCGGTCGGAGACGTCGTAGCCATTGTTGCGGGCCCACTCGCGTATCGCTTTAGTGTTTCCGGACGGGGCCGCAGTTTTGCGGGCGGTCTTGGCCTTGCTTCCGGTCACTCGATGGCCGGCCTCGATGTACGGCGCTACGGCCTCGCGGAACGCCTCGGCGTTGTCATCGCTGAGGTCAATGGCGTACTCCTTGCCCTCAAAGGCAAAAGAAATAGTGTTCGACGTCTCGCCTAGGTCTGTTCCGTCGAGATCGTCGATGAATCTCACCTGAAATTGCTGAGCCATTGCTTCCCCCTACTGTGATGCCTGTCCTTGCAGGATCACAGTATGCATGAGGCGGATAAATAACGCGCAATACCATTCTTTGACGCTTCATGCCAAGGGCCTTTTGGGGGCTGTATTCCGGTCGCATGCGGCGTGGGCAGCAAAATCATCCGTAGTGGTAGCGGCAGGTGGCGATACGGACTTCGGTTTCGGTGACTTTGTAGACGAGTCGGTGCTCGTCGGTGATGCGTCTGGACCAATATCCGGCGAAGTCGTATTTGAGGGGTTCGGGTTTGCCGATCCCTTCGTTGCCGTTGCGTGTGATGTCCTGCAGAAGCAGGTTGATGCGCTTGAGGATCTTGCGGTCCTGCTGTTGCCACCAGAGGTAGTCCTGCCAGGCGTTGTCGTCCCAGACAAGCAGCACGTCAGTCGGCGTCGAGCAGGTCGCGCGCCTGACCGCGGCCGGACTCGAGCCGCTCCATCGCATCGAGCAGGCGTCGGGCATTGGCCGGTGATCGCATGAGGTGGGCGGTCTCGCGCAGGGACTCGTAGTCGTCGAGGGAGACCATCACTACCGGTTCGTGGCCGGCGCGGGTGATGATGACCTCTTCGCGGTCGTTGGTGACCCCGTCGAGGACCTCGGCGTAGCGGGCCCGGGACTCGGTGTAGCTCATTGTCTTCATTCCAACCCCTCCTGTACGTGAAAGTGTACAGGATGCGGAGTTGTGCTCCATGTGATTGCCCGCGTCCGGCGCTCTGTAGGCAGAAGCCCGGCCGGGTGGCGCCAGCGTTGTGTTTTCGAGGGCTCCTGCTCGCTGGAGTCCTCGCCCTTTGGGTCGGCCGAGGGTAAAGGGGCCCGCGCCCCGCCCTGGGGCCTCATCTGGTTCGCCGCCGGTGGTACCCGCACCGACGGGCACCCATCCCCCACGGTCACCGCGCCACACCTTGCACGGACTACCCGCCGAACGCGGGATGCGGTAACATCGGTAACCGGGAACGTTACCGGTTACCCATTACCGCGTAGCCGAATCGGAGGGACTGCCATGTCGACGTCGGAGAAGATCGCTCGCGCCTATGGGGTGCTCCTCGCGCGGGGCGAGAAGATCACCGTGCGGGCCGTTCAGCGCGAAGCGGGGGTGCGGATCGGCGAGGTGGCCGCGTGGATGCGCGAGCATGCCGGCGGGGCGGCCGGGGATGTGCCGGCGGCGCCGGATTTGTCGGAGGCGATGTCGGCGATGGTGGCCTCGGTGTGGGCTGCGGCGTGGAAGCGGGCCGCGGAGCAGGCGGACGAGCAGGTCGCGGTGGCGCTCGATGCCGCTCGCGCGGGTGAGGCCCACGCCCTGGAGGCGGCCGAGCAGGCTGCCGCCGAGCGTGACGGCGCGGTCGCGTCCCGCGACCTGGCACTCGGCGAGCTCGAGGCAGTGCGCGGCGAGGTCGAGCAGCTGCGCGACCAGCTCGCCACCGCGCTCAAAGACGCCAGCGACGCGCGCGCCAAGGCCGAGCAGGCCGACCGGGCACGGGTCCGGGCGGAGGCCACCTCAGACACACTGCGAGAGGTGCTGGACTCCCTGCGAAGCGCTGACACCGACCGCGGGAACTGACGGGCACACCCGCCCCTGGGGGCCGGTGGATGCAAGGTATCTCGCCAGCAGGGCCGGGCTAGCCTGGCGCGTTGCGCTCCGGATGGGCCGGTGGTGTTGGGGTGTGCCGTGGCTTGCTGATCTGGCTGGGTCCAGGCACGGCTGCTTCGCCTGCTTATGTGGTCGGGGGCCTGCGTCGGAGCTGGTCTGCCCAGTCGGAGAGGATGCGTCGCTGGGTGGTGTCGTCCTCGCGCAGGATCTGGGTGACGGCCAGGCCGCGCAGTAGGACGAACAGCATCTCCAGATCGGCGCGACTGATCCTGGCGCCGGGCCCGACCACTCCCCTGTCTTGCAGTGCGCTGCGCATGCGGTATCCGAAGTCCTTCTCCACCGGAACCAGTGCCCGCCTCAGTTCATTGTCGGTGCGTGCGGCTAGCCAGAGTTCGAGCCCGGCCACGAACATCGGCCCGGACATGAAGCGGTGCAGCAGACCGACCAGCTCGTCGGGGTCGTGGTCGGGCGCGAGCGTCTCGGCGAAGTCTGTGACCTGGGCGAGCTGGCCTTCGGCGACATGGCTGATCGCCGCCACCAGCAGCTCCTGCATCGACCCGAAGTGATGGGTGAGGGAACCGCGGGAGACCCCGGCGTACTCCTGGATCCGCGCCATGGTCGTCCCGGAGTGGCCGTGGCGGACAAGCGAGGTCACGGTCGCGTCCAGCAGCGCCCCACGGGTCTGGAACCACCTGGTCTGACGAACTTTCGCCGAATCCTGGATTTCCGTCACGCCATGCAGTCTACTGAAACCGACCAAACAGTCTGTTTCTTTGGAGGGTTCGTATGGAGCTCGCAGTCGACTACATCCGTGAAGGCGCACGGCGCTTCGGTGACAACGTGGCCGTGTACTTCGGTGACGAGCAGTTGACGTTCCGGCAGGTCGATGAGATGTCGAACCGCTTCGCGAATGTGTTGATCGGCAGTGGTCTGGGCAGGGGCGACAAGCTGGCGATTCTGGCCGGCAACGGTCTGTGGACGGTGGCGCTGGACTTTGCGTGCGTCAAGGCGGGTATCGCCCGGGTTCCGCTCAACGGTCGGCTCTCGGTCGACGAGCACGAGCGCATGATTCGCGGAACAAGCGCGACGACCCTGGTGCACGATCCGGATCTGGCCGCACCTGCCGGGCAGTTGCGCGAGCGCATTGCCGGGTTGACCGTTCTTGGCCTGGGCGCCCGGGCTGCGGGTGGGGGCGTCGATCTTCTGGGGGCCGCGGGCGAGGTGTCGGGCGAGGGCCCGCAGGTGCCGCTGAGCGCCGATGATCCGCTGCTGATCCTGCACACTTCGGGCACGACGGGGGTTCTCAAGGCGGCCACCCACACCCAGGGCACGTACGGGGCGGTGGCCGCCAACATTTTGGCGAATGTCTTCTCCCCGGAGCCTGGATCGGTCATGTTGCACGCGGCGTCGTTGATCCATGCCAGCGGCACGTTCGTGCTGCCGTACTGGGTCCGCGGCGCGGCCTCGGCGATCCTGCCCGGCTTCGAACCCACCGGTTTCCTCGAGGCGATTACGCGGTACCGGGCCACCGAGGTGAACATGGTGCCCACCATGCTCGGGATGCTGCTGGCCAGCGGGCAGGTGGGCCAGGCTGACCTGTCGTCGCTGAAGACGATTCTGTACGGGGCCAGTCCCATGCCGCGCCCGTTGATCGGTCGCGCCATGGACGAGATGGGCCCGATCTTCATGCAGTACTACGGACAGACCGAAGCCCCGTTGGTCATCACTGTCTTGTCCAAGGAGGATCACCGGGATCCGTCTCTGCTGGGCTCGTGCGGTCGCGCAGCTAAGGGCGTCGAGATCCGTCTTGTTGGCGAGGACGGCAATGAGGTCGGCGTGGGCGAGATCGGCGAGATGGTGGTGCGCATGCCCTCGCAAATGGTCGGCTACTACGACGCCGACGAGCTCAACGCCGAGATGCTCACCTCTGATGGTTGGATCCGGACCCGGGACATGGCCTACGTCGACGAGCGCGGCTACTACTTCCTGGTTGATCGCCGTAGCGACATGATCATCTCCGGCGGCTACAACGTCTATCCCCGCGAGGTCGAGGACGCCCTGGCCGCGCACCCGGCGGTGGCCGAGTGCGCCGTCGTCGGCGCGCCCGATCCCACGTGGGTGGAGGCGGTCACGGCGTTCGTCTCGCTGGTCCCCGGCGCCGAGGTCACCGAGGCCGAGCTGCAGCAGACCGTGCGCGACACCCTCGCCGGTTACAAGGTGCCCAAGAAGATTGTGTTCACCGACACTATTCCGAAGTCGGCGGTGGGCAAGATCCTGCGCCGGGCGCTGCGCGATCCCCTCTGGGAGGACAGCCAGTCATGAGTGCTGCCTACGAATCGATCAGGGTGGACACTCGCGACCGCATCACCACGGTGACTCTGGCCCGCCCTGAGCGGCGCAACGCCGTCGATGGGCCGATGGCCGCCGAGCTTGCCCGCGCCTTTAGTGACTTCGACAACGATGACCACGCGGACGTCGCGGTGCTTTACGGCGAGGGGGGTAACTTCTGCGCCGGTGCCGACCTGAAAGCGGTGGGCACCGCCTCCCAGAACACCGTGGCCGTTGACGGGGATGGCCCGATGGGCCCCACCCGCATGGCACTGTCCAAACCGGTGATCGCCGCAATAGAGGGCTTTGCGGTGGCGGGCGGGCTCGAGCTGGCGATCTGGTGCGATCTGCGCGTGGTGGCATCCGATGCCACGTTCGGGGTGTTCTGCCGCCGGTGGGGAGTTCCTCTCATCGACGGGGGCACGGTCAGGCTGCCCCGGCTGATCGGCCAGAGCCGAGCCATGGACATGATCCTGACCGGCCGCGCCGTCGACGCGGCAGAGGCGCTCGACTTCGGCCTGGCCAACCGGGTCGTCGAGGCCGGCACCGCGCTCCAGGCGGCGAAGCAGCTCGCCCGAGACCTAACCGGGTTCCCGCAGACGTGCATGCGCAATGACCGGCTCTCGGTCATGCAGCAGTTCGGACAGTCCGAGGCCGACGCCATGGGATACGAGATCGGTGTTGGGTTGGAGTCTCTGGCCACCGACGGCGCCGGCGGTGCCGCTCGATTCGCCGACGGCGCAGGACGCCACGGAACCTTCCCCACCTGACCACGCAGCCGTACTGGTCGGTCCGGCCCGCTGACACAACCTGGACCCGCTACAAAAAAGGACACGGACCCCGCCACTGGCGGGGCCCGTGTGTCTTCCTTTGAGCGTAGCGGGAGTTTTAGAACAGGGTGGGGTGCGCAGGTGGTGGGGTGATGCCCGAGGCGGCGGCGTAGGTGACCGGGTCCCAGCCGTGCCGGATGGCGTCGCGGACCGCCACAGAGCGCGCCCTGCGGTCGTGTGACGTGCCCGGCCGTCGGTTGTCGCCGGCGCGTCCGCAGGCCACCGCGTAGCGCAGGTTGGCTGTTTGGGTGGAGGCAATCACATGCGCAGGGTGGACGCGTACGCAGAGCGGTTCGTTGCAGCGGTGCTCGGCTACGACACCGTCGTCGAGCTGGCCGGCCAACAGCAGTGCGAACCGGTGCCCGGATTCGGTGCGGCTGACACCACCGGATCTCCAGGAGATGCGCGTGTAGCCATCGATACCGCTGATCGCTGAGATTAGGAACCAGCAGCCATCGCCGGGCGCTTTGACCACCCGCGACCAGAATGCGTCGATCGCCGCCCGGGTCGGCGGTAGCGTCGAGCTGTAGGGACGCGACCGCCGCACCGCGCCAGACAGCACGGGAGCCGGCGCGATCAGTTCCAGGCCCGGCAGGGGAACCTCGACGCCCGCGAGGCTGGCGCGCGAGTCAGTGTGACTGGGCACCGTTGAGGTCCGAGGCCGTGTCCGACGCATGCTCATCAGTGGTCTCTGACGTGGAGTCCCCGGTGGCGGTACGGCCCTTCGCGGCGCGGATCGCCGCGCCGACATCACGGGCGGACAGTCCGGTCATCTCGGCCAAATCCGCCTGGGCAACGCCGAGGTCCTTCAGCTCGATCAGCGCCTCCCCCAGCGCGACCTCTGCATCCTGGCGGGCGTCGATCGCGGAGAACACCGCCACGAGCTTGGACTCGCGCTTGCGCGCCCGCTCCAACTCGTCCGCCATCGCCTGGCGGGCACGAGCCCGCGCGGTCTGGGAACGCGAATCAGTCTTCGTAGCCATGGGCCAAACCCTAGAGCACCCCTACGACACCCGCGAGCACCAACCACTCCCCCATCCCACCACCTCGTCGCTCACACTGGCCCCCGTAGATCCGCCACCGTCGTGGCCAGACCCAACACTCGCTGGCGCTCGCTCAAACCGTCACACACAGTAGGCACTCTCAGTGAAGGAGGGAAAACCGCTGGTCAGCGCTGCGCGCGTGCTGGCGCGTAGACGCGGCCGTTACGGGCCGCATACGCTGGCGTATGTGATGAGTCTGCGGGCGGTCCACGCGGGTACTGGATACCAGTACCTGCTGCGCTCGGTGGCCACCCACGACGCCGACCCGCAGGGACTGTCCCTGTCGGACTACTACGCCGCTAAGGGGACCCCGCCGGGATGGTGGATCGGTAGCGGACTTCAGGGACTGAACTCCCATTCCGTGGTCTCTGGTTCAGTCGTCACCGAGGCGCAGATGGCTGGCCTGTACGGCGAGGGTCTGCACCCGGACACCGATCAGATGATGGCCGACGGCCACAGCCTGTCGGCCTGCAAGCTCGGCCGATCCTTCCCTATCTACACCGGCAGCGTCGACGTCCTGGAGGCCATCGCTGCCGCGGAAAAGACGTTCCTCGCTGTCGAAGGGCGGCGCCCCACCGCCGATGAACGAGGCCAGATCGCCGAGGGCGCCGCACGGCCGTATTACGCGGAGAAGTTCGGCTACGAACACGCCTCCGGCAAGGACGTCATCGCCTGGGTCAACCGGGAACGCGACCAGGTGCGCCAGGCGGTTGCAGGGTTCGATTTCACGTTCTCTCCGGTGAAAAGTGTCAGCGTCTTGTGGGCGCTGGCCGACGAGCAGACTGCCTCCCAAGTGGCCGCCCTGCATCACGAAGCCGTGGCCGAAGCACTGGCCTGGGCCGAGGACAACGCGATCTACACGCGCGTCGGGACCGGCGGTATCAAGCAGGTCACAACCGGCGGGATCATCGCCTCGGAGTTCACCCATTTTGATACCCGGTGCGGGGACCCGGACCTGCACTCCCACGTCCTTGTGGCCAACAAGGTCCAAGGCCCTGACGGGCGGTGGCTGTCGCTGGACTCTCGCGCGATCCATCAGATGCACCAAGCCATTTCCGCTCGGTATGACGCGATCCTGCACGACAAGCTCACCCGCCGAATGGGCGTGGAGTTCCAGGCCCACTACCCCCACCCGGACAAGGCACCCATCTGGGAGGTCAAGGGCATCGACCGCCGCCTGATCGACGCCTTCTCCTCCCGCCGGGCCCTGGCCAGGCCGGTCTATGACCGACTCGTCACTGAGTACGTTGAGAAGAACAACCGGCAGCCGTCGCAGCGGGCCGCGTACGCCCTGTGGCAGAAGGCCATCCTGGATACCCGCGACGCCAAAAAGCCCGCCCAATCACTGGCCGAGCACCGCGCCACCTGGCGGGAGATGGCCGGACGAGTCGTCGGTGCGCACGCGGTGGACAGCATGGTTGGCGAGGTCACCGGGCAGGGTCAGAGCCAGCTGTCGCGGGAGCTGTTCGACGCCCAGGTCCACGCCCGACAGGTGGCCGAGCAGGCGGTTGACGCGGTGACAGCTCGGCGAGCGCAGTTTCGCCGTTCCCACGTCGAGACCGCCGTCTCCACCGTGCTCAAGGGCTACCGATTCGAGGGCCCCGAGGCGCTGGACCAGGCGCACGAACAGGTCATGGCCACCGCCATGGGAGAGCTCGTGGTGCAGCTGACCCCGCCGGAGAGTCTGGACCTTCCGGGTGCGTTGACCGGGCCGGACGGGGCCGGCATTGACCGGCACGCAAACGCCGAGAAATACACCACCCAGGCAGTCCTCGACGCCGAGACCGCCACCCTGGAGGCGGCCCACACGCCGGTCGCGGTGATCGCTACCCGCGCCGATCTCGACCGCGCACTGAAGACGCACGAGGACGCCGAAGGATGGTCCCTCAACGCCGGACAAACTGCCCTCGCGGCGCATCTCATCGGTGCCGGAACACTGCTCGCCGCAGGCGTGGGACCGGCTGGGACCGGCAAGACCGCATCCATGAAGGTCGTCGCCCGAACCTGGCGCGACACCGGCCGATCGGTCATCGGTCTGGCACCCTCCGCAGCAGCAGCGGCCGTCCTCGCAGGCGACATCGGCACCGACTGTCACACCATCGACTCACTGACCTTCACCTGGATGGGCAAGCACCCCACCCTGCCCGGAAAGACCCTTGACGCACTGCCGGTCACGATCAAACCTGGGGACATGCTTCTGGTCGACGAAGCGGGCATGGCCAGCACCGAGAACCTCGCCGCACTGACCGAGATCGCTCGTGAGGCCGGGGCAGTTCTGCGACTGATCGGCGACCCCAAGCAGCTCGCAGCAGTGGAGACAGGTGGTCTGTTCGCCGACCTGACTCGCACCCCCGCAGCGCCTGAGCTGCGCGAGGTGATGCGCATGGGCGCAGACACCGAACAATGCGAGGCAACCCTGGGCCTGCGCGACGGCGATCCCGGCGCCCTGGCTCTCTACAACGAGCGCGGCTGGATCACCGGCGGGCACCGCGAGCAGATGCTCACCGAGGCCGCTCAAGCGTTCCTGGCCGACGCAGGCGCTGGCCGACAGTCGCTGATCATCGCCTCGACCAACACCGATGTCGACACTCTCAACGAGGTCATCCGCTCGAGCCGGATCGCCGACGGGCTCGTCGACGACGCACACACCACCAAGGTGGCTCGCGGAGACACCGTTGGTGTCGGGGACACCGTGATCGCCCGCACCAACTCCAAGCTGTATTCCGATGACCGCACCTACCTCGGCAGGGTCATCAACGGACAGTTGTTCACCGTCACCGGCATCGCCGACGACGGTTCACTGGCGGTCCGCGATCAGTCCACCGGGCAGGACATGCTCGTGCCCGCCAGCTACGCCGGCAAGAGCGTCCACCTCGGTTAGCCGAGGTTCTGTAAACGCACCTACCTCTCGATGAGAGCTAGGAAGGCGGTGGCTGAGATGAGCCACGATCAGCAGGAACGAACCGCAGGCAATGAGCCGAACGACCAGGCGACGGCGCAGGCGTCGCCGTCGTTGCGGGCGGTGGTGTATGTGCGGATCAGTGATGATCCCGAGGGCACCGAGCGCGGTGTTGACCGGCAGGAAGCTGACTGCCGGGCGTATGCGGCAGCGCACGGGTGGGAAGTCGCCCAGGTGTACCGGGAGAACGACACGTCGGCGTTCAAGCAGCGCACGATCACACTCCCGACGGGTGAGCGGGTGCGGCGCGTGGTGCGCCCGGAGTTCCGCGCGATGTTGAAGCACCTCAGCGAGCAGCGCGCCGGGGTGATGATCGCCTACGACCTGGATCGGGCGGTGCGCGACCCGAGAGACTTGGAAGACCTGATCGACGCCAAGGTACTCAACGGCTTCAGCGTCCGCTCCGTGACCGGCTCGCTGAGGTTGGATACGGATTCTGATGTGGCGATGGCGCGGGTGCTGGTCGCGATGGCGAACAAGTCCTCAGCCGACACCGCCCGCCGTGTCGCTCGGGCGGCGAAGCAGCAGGCCATCGAGGGCACTTGGCATGGTGGGCAGGTGCCGTTCGGCTACCGCGCCGAGAACCACACGCTCGTGATCGACCCCGAGGCTGCCGAGTTGGTGCGGGAAGCCGCGCGGCGGGTGCTGGCCGGAGAGACGTTGTACCGGATTCTCACCGACTGGAACCGGCGGGGTATCCGTACGACGCACGGGTGCCGGTGGTCGGATCGGACACTCAAACTGGTGCTGCGCAACCCCTCGATCAAGGGGGTACGGGAGTATCGACCGTTGTTGCCGGACGGCACCCGGTCGAAAACCTCCCTGATGCAGACGACCGCCGCGTGGCCCGCGATCTTGGACGAGGACACCTGGCAGCAGGTCTCCGATGTGCTCGATGCCCGCAAGCAGGCCCGAAACTTCCATCAGCCCGGCAGTGGGGCGGCGAAACGGCTGTATCCGTTCTCGGGTCTGATCCGCTGCTCGACCTGCGGACGCGCCATGCTGCATCGCGGCCAGGTGTATCAGTGTGTGCAACAGGTGCCGGGCGGGTGCAACCGCTCGATCCGTTCCGGCGACCTCACCAAACTCGTGGAGGAAGCCGTGCTCGCGACGTTCGAGCAGATCACCCTCAACCCCGCCAAGCGCCAGTCTCCGGGCGCGGATCAGGCCGCACGAGTGGGGCTTGCCGCGACGCTCGATGCCGACCGGGAACGCCTCGCCCGGCTCGATGATGACTACTACGACGGGTTGATCGACAAGTCGATGTGGGTGCGGCAACGCTCACGGATCGCCGAACGCATCGAACGCACCCGCCGCGAGTACGCCGCCACGGTGCCGGAGCACACTGGCCCGTCGATTGATATGACGACCGTCGCACAGGAGTGGGCCGACCGTACCCCGATGTGGCAGCACCAGGCCGCCAGTCTCGTCCTTGAAGCCGTCCTCGTTCACGCCCTGCCCAGGGGGATGAACGGCGCGACACCGGCGAGGCGGCGCAATGAGACCGTCGAAGCGTTTCATGCCCGCCGTGAGGTGTACCGGGCGGGGATTCTCGCACATCGGGTCGAGTTCGTCTGGCGCGCCTAACGCCCCCGCGCCTTCGGCAGGCCGCAGAGGGCTTGCAGTTGCTCACGCACCCGTGGGTCAGCGATGACCGGAGGCAGGCCCTGCGCTGCGCGGCTCTCCCGCGCGAGGCGTGCGCCGAGTGGTTCGGGGGCATCGGTCGAGGCTGGTTCGGGCGTGGTTGTGGTGGTCTGCGTCGAGGTATCCATGTAGACAGGTACGACAGGCAAACCACAACATCTAGTTGTACGGGGTCAGGACGTTGGTTGCAGTCGGCTGATCGGGGGGTTGCCTCCGAGGGCTGAGTGGCGTCGTCCAGTGTTGTAGTGCTCGAGCCAGGGGTCAAGTGCTGCGGTGCGGTCGTCGTTCGAGGTGAACGGTTGCCGGTAGGCCCATTCGGTTTGCAGGGTCCGGTTGAACCTCTCCACCTTGCCGTTCTGCCACGGGCAGTGCGGTTTGATGAACTTCTGCCGGATGCCGTGCGCGCCGCAGACGCCGCGCAGCGACCATCGGTAGGCCCAGGCGTTGTCGGTGATCAGCCGCTCGATGCGGGGGATGCCGTGCGCGGCGAAGTAGCCGATGGCGCGTTCGAGGAACGCGGCGCAGGTCGGGCCCTTCTCGTCGGGGAGGACCTCGGAGTATGCGAGCCGGGAGTGGTCGTCGACGACGGAGTGCACGTAGTCGTAGCCGACGACGGTCTGTTTCCGGGCGGCTGTGGAGCCCATCGCTCTGCCGTGCGCCTTCCACCCGCCGCCGTCGGGGATGCGACCGAGCTTCTTCACGTCCATGTGCACCAGCTCGCCGGGCTGCTCGCGTTCATAGCGGACCGCTGTGGTCTTCGACGCGCGGATCCGCTCCCCGGTCATCGGGTCCAGATCGACCAGACGAGGCAGCCCGGACCGGGCGATGATGCGCGACACCGTCCGCGCCGGCACCCCGGTGCGGGCCGCGACCTCGTCACGGCCGACTCGTTCCTTCTTCCGGATCGCGACCACCGCCGCGGCCCTGGCATCGGGGGTGCGGTTGGCGACGTGGTGAGGCCGCGAGGAGCGATCGTAGAGACCGGCTTCACCCTCGGCGCGGTAGCGGTCCAGCCACCGCTTCACGCAGCGTCGGGACACGCCCATTGCCGCGGCGATATGCGCCTGCTTCCACCCGGCACCGGCACGATGGACGATGAGCAGCCTGCCGTGCACGGTCAAGCGGGCATTACGGTGGGACACGAGAACCTCCGAGTTCGTGAAGACGTCAGACATCTCCACTAAGCCCGGAGGTTCTCCCCTTTCACAAGACCGGAAACGCCACCAACCTCATGGCCGGGTACATCTAGTACCTGGCATCGAGTTGAGGTACTATATGCAGACTTATCCACAGGGAGCTACCTGCGACCGACCCCAAACGGGGTATGTCACGGGGGTGCCGATTCGGTACCCTCGTGAACCGGCTCAACGGTGCCGCAAATTTTGCGGCACCGTTCGCGCCCGTGACGGCCAGCCGAGCGGAGCGAAAGCGCAGGTCCGACGGTGGTGGCGATTCGACACCACCGTGAACGGTCGCGGTGAGGTCGCAGCGGATGCGGCTTGGTTCGCGGGGGCAACGGCGAAACTCCTGGTCGGACGGTGGTGCCAATTTGCCACCACCGTCACGAGAACCACAACGAGCAGCACAGCGGGCCGAGGTCGCAGGCTGGACGGTGTGGGAAATTTTCCCCGACCGTCGCCCCGCGAGTGTGGTGCCGCCGATTCGACGGAACCACCCCGGCCGGGAGTAAAAGCCCTGGTCGCACGGTTCCGGCAATTTGCCGGAACCGTCACCCCCACCCCGACATGCAGGCGCGCCGGAGCGTATCGCGGTCGCGTGGTGGCGGTGCTCATCGTCGGGTTCCTCCGGTCGTGTGGGCAGGTGTCAGTAGGTAGGTGCGCACCCGTTCCCACGGGAGTCGTCGGCGCGTGCGGTGGCGATGCCGACGCCCGGCCCCGCCCGGCTCGCGGACGGTGGGCCGTAGCGCCGGTACTCGATGGGGGTCACGCCCATGTAGCGGCGGAAGATGCGCGAGGCTTGCCCGCAGTGGTGGCACCAGCCGACCCGTTCGGTGATCGTGCCGATGAGCAGATCGGTTTCGCGGATCAGGCGCGCCATCTCCTGTACGCGCAGGATCGACAGGTACACCGGCGGCGTCACCCCGAACGAGTCCTTGAACACCCGATTGAGCTGACTCGGCGACAGGCAGGCGTGCGCGTCCAGTTCGGTGAGCGGCCACTGCCTGGCGATGTTGCTCTGCATGAGCGCCGCCGTGCGCATAATCTCGCGGCGCACCGGCTTGAACTCCCGCCACCGGGGAGGCGCGACCCGCACGGCCCGCTGCCGAGAGGTCAGCGGCGGCACCTCCACCGGCGCGTGACGAACCAGCGGCGCGATGGCGGCGAGCACCGTGAACAGCAGCGCATACGCACGGAAGTAGCCGCGCGGCGATTGGTCTTCGCCGGTGAGTGTGGCGAGTTCATCGAGGATCGGCCCGAGCCGTTCGGCCTGCGATTCTCCGACGCGCAGCACCTGCACCGGATCGGGATACAGGTGAGTTGCGAGGTCGCGTGCGGCTTCGCCGTCCGCGAGCACGTCGAGGTGCTGCCAGAACAACTGCTCGACCAGTAATCGGTATCCACTGCCACTGTCCTCACCGTGACGGTGCCCTCGGGTTCGTACCCGAACTCGACGTTCGGGGCGACCAGCACCACATCACCCACCGACGCCGACCCGCCCGCATCGGCATCGGCATCGGCATCGGTGAGGATGATCGAGCCGTCGCGCACGACCACGAAGCGCACACAGTCATAGGCGGTCGCCGCCAATATGCGACGGTGACGGATGCTGGTGACATAGACGCAACTCCACGGCTCGACCGGCTGCACTATCGCGGGGTGCGGCGACTGCGGCGTCCTTGTAGGCTCATGACCGGTCGGCGTGGTCGCCGGGCGTTCGAGTAGCAGCGACATGACGACCTCCCTTCTCTGACCACCCCCGAGCAACCAGGGGGAAGAACCGGCCTACCAAGCACCGGCGGTCGCGGCGAAGCAGGAGACGAGCAGGCCGGGCGTTTCCCGGTCACTCCGGCACTTTGCCGGGCAGCGCGACCGGCTCGGTCATGGGAGGTCGGTCATGAGCGGGCGCATGTCTCGGTAGCGGCTCGGTGTCACTCCGGTGTGCGCTGTGGATGCTTCTACCGCGCGCGACCGGCTCCGCCACCCCACCCGCTGCCCGGTGGCGGTGACGGTGATGTTCGTCTCGCGTAGGAGCCGCGCCATCTCTTGCACGCGGAGCATCACCAGGTAGGCGGTCGGGGTCTTCCCGAACGTGTCCGTGAACACGCGCACCAGGTGCTTCGGAGAGAGCCGCACCAGGGCTGCCAGTTCCGCGAGCGTCCACGGGTGCGTGATCCGGCTGTGCAGCGCGTCGCGCACCAGCATCGCCTCACGACGCAACGGTTCAGGCACCCGACTTCGAGCGGAGAACGGGCGAGCGCGGGCACGTTGCAGCCGGGTCAGCCGCACCGTCGAGACGCGGATGCACGGCGCGATCACATCGGTGATGAGGAACCAGAGCGCCTGCATCCGATGGAACCGTTCCAGGTACTTGCCCTCGACGGTGAGGGCGACCAGCTCGTCCAGCCACGGCAACAACCGCCCGGCTCGATCCCGGCCCAGGTGCAGTACCTGGGCAGGTTCGGTGTACACCTTTCCCGCGAAGTCGTGGGCGTCGAGGCGGTCGTGCAAGATCGCGGAGTGTTGCCAGAAGAACTGATCCAGCGCCATGTCGGTGTCGATGTAGACCGTCGTATAGGTGACCCGCCCCTCGGGTTCGACGCCGAACAGCACGCTCGGCCCCAGCAGCACCGCGTCGCCAAAGCTGACGGGTTGCTGTCCGAACTCGCTGAACACGATGGCCGTGCCGTCACGGATCACAACGAGCCGGACAACGTTGTACGCCGCCAGGCCCACAGGTCGATGCGTCGTCCGTGTCCGAGCCGACAACGGCGGGGAGATGCGCCTATCCACTCATCGGGTGCTTTTCTGTCAGTTCACTGGGCCATGCGATGAGTTGCGTGCGAGTGTCGTCCTTGGTGGAAGTCTCCGCGACTGCCGCTCCGAAGTCGGCATAACTGATCGCTTGTCGGGTGAACGCAGTCTCGTCTGTGGAAGGGGAGACTCGTTCCCAGCGTGCTGTCGTCGGCCCCTCCGGTTCGTAGACGGGCGGCGGGATCAGATACGCCCATTCTGATCCTGCGTTGCCCGCTTCGAGGTGGTCGCGCAGCATGGCGTGTGCTCTCCCGCGCGGCAGTGTGGGTTCTGGGAACCGGGGGTCTTGCCAGAACCGTCTGTCTCCAGGGAGTCGGAGTGCTCCTGCTCCGCCGACCGTGACGATCCGGGCCGGAGCGCCGTTGGCCTTGGTGCTTGCCTCGATGAGTCGATCATGTACGGCCACGAGTTCGGTCGGGGCGATGTCCTCACGCAGTCGGATCGCGTTCATGACGACGTCGATGCCGTGCATTGCTTGCGTGAGACTGGCGTTCTCAGCGATGTTCACGACCGTGGAGGTCAGCGATGCAGCAGTCTTGGCGAGCCGCGTGGTGTCTGCCGGATCGCGCAGCGCAGCGGTCGCCTCGATGCCTGCGGGGAGATGAGCGAGGATGGCGGCTCCGGTGCGCCCGGTCGCGCCGAGAATCAGGATGCGAGTCATACAGGTACCTCCGAAGCGGGCGTGCGGGTGAGTCGGGCGAACCCGGTGAGGCTGGCGACGGCGAGCACCATGAGCGCGGCGAGACTGACGAGCAGGATCGGGAAGTCCAAGCCCAGGTAGGCAGTGAGTGGGCCGACGCTGGCACCGAGGAACAGCACGAATCCGTTGAGCGCCATCCCACCGGCCCGGTTCGGGGCGGCGGTCTCGCCGAACAGGGTGATCATCGCGGGCACCGCGAGCGCGACCCCAGTGACTCACACGAGACTCGCCAGCGCCGTGCCCGCGAGGGATGCCGAGAGTGCGGCTTCGATCAGCAGCCCAATCGCGGCGAGGGCGAACCCGGCACGTGCAACCCCCGCGCCGCCGAGACGCTTCGCAATAGCGCCCGCGAAGAGGGAGGCGAACATGCCCGGCAGCCCGACGAGGCGGAGCCAGATCACCTGCGATGAGTCCAGGCAGAGGTCGGTCAGGTGCGGGCCGAGGCCGGTGTACATGCCGACGAACGACAACAGCAGCGTTAGGTGCGCGAGGCTCAGTAGCAGCACCGAGGGGCGTGTGGCGACCCTCCCGACTACGGCGAAGCGACGCACCAGGCTCGCATCGTCTCTGCGACTGTGCGGCTCGGTGACGAGCACGGCGACGCCGATCATGCCGAGGCCGAGCATGATGCCGGAGAGGATGAACACCCACTGCCAGCCCAACGTCAGGCTGAGCGCGGAGGCGAGTACTTGGCCTGCGATCCCGGCAACGAGGAATGCCGTCGACATGGCCCCGATCGCCGTTGCCCGACGCTTCAGCGGGGTCGCTTCGGCCAGATACGCGAGCGCAACCGGCGCGAAACTCGACGCCATCACCCCCTGCACCCCGCGCAGCGCAGCAAGCATCGGCACCGTGGAGGCGAAGCCGCAGGCGATGGTCGCGACGGTGAGATACACCAGGCCGATGAGCATGATCCGCTTCCGCCCGTACTGATCGGCCAACGGCCCCCAGATCAGGAACCCGACCGCATAGCACACGCTGAACACCGTCGAGAGCGCGAACGTCACATCAGAGCCGAGTTCCGCACCGATCGGGGCGATCAGCGGGATTGCCGCGTACAACTGCGTGAGCACCAGCAGCGCCGTGACCACGAGCAGCACGACCACGCCGTTCCCTGCCGGGTGCTCGCGCGCCTCGCCTGCTCCCGCTATCTGTTCCGTCGAGTTCGCAGACACCACCACTCCAAATCCAACGTTTCCGTTGGATTTGACTGTAGTAGGCTAACCGCGAAGACGCAACGTGAGCGTTGGGTTTACCGCACGAGACGGGAGGTGGGAACGATGGGCTGGGATGTTGAGGGCAGGAAGCGCCGCATCCTCGACGCGGCGGTGGCCGAGTTCGCCGCGCACGGGCCGCACGGCACGACCATCGAGCGCATCGCCAAGGCCGCCGGGGTGAACAAGGAGCGCGTCTACACGCACTTCGGGGGCAAGGACAGACTTTTCGCCACCGTACTGCGCGAGGAACTGGCGAAGGTAGCCCGCGACGTGCCCGTCGAATCATTCGCAACCGAGGACGTGGGCGACTACGCCGGGCGCGTCTACGACTACCACCGCGAGCACCCCGAACTCGGCAGGCTCATGCGCTGGGAAGGGCTCGTCTTCGACACCGAAGTACCCGACGAGGCCGAGCGGCGCGAATACTACGGATACAAAGTCGCCGCCATGACCGACGGACAGGCCAAGGGCACAGTAACGAGCGACCTCGACGCCGACCACCTGATGTTCCTCGTGCTCTCACTCGCCGGATGGTGGTCAGCGGTACCGCAGGTCGCCCGCATGATCACCGGAGCCGAGAGCGACGCCGAACACGCACGCCGCCGTGCCTCCGTCGTCACCGCTGCCCGAAGACTCATCGGGCAGTAATCAGGTCACGAAGTTCGCCGAGAAGACTAGTCACTTCATCGAACCGAACTCCGAAAGTTCCCTCGAACTTTGTGACGCCAACTCTTGCCAGCGACACTCTGTGCGACGCTCTCGCGCTGACGCTCGGCTCCATCAGTCATCTGCCCCCTATCTCAGTGAGGCACGTATTTTACGGCGGGGCCGTAGTGCGCACCTCTCTCACGAGACGACTCGTGAGGGAGGCCAGAGTGAAGGGTGGAGTGAAGCTGTTCCACGGCAGCGGTGCTGCCGCGCGCGCCTATGTCGAGGCCGACCGCTCCCGCGCTGACGAGTACTACCTCGGCGCAGACCAGGCCGTGGCCGAGTACGCCGTGATCGACGCGACCGGCGAGGTCACCGCTGCTCGGTCGCTGTCGGCGGATGAGTACGAAGCCTGGGTCGATTGGGTGAACCCGGACACCGGGGAGTCGATGGGTACCCCGCGCAAGCCGGGCAAGGTGCGTCGGGGGTCGCCGTTGTTCGCGGAGATGACGATCAACGCGCCGAAGAGCCTGTCGGTCGCCGCCGCACTCCACCCGGACGTGTCCGAGGCGTTGGACGCGACGCAGCGGGATGCGGCGCGGGAGATTCAGCACTTCCTTGGTCAGCATTCGGTCACGTTGGCGGGGCCGCGCGGCGCGCAGGAGGTGCTGCCGGTCGAGCACATGCAGACCGTCGCGATCACGCACAAGACGAGTCGTGCGGGTGATCCGCACCGGCATATCCATTTCCAGATTGGCACGAGGGTGTGGGCGGGCGGGAAGTGGCGGGCGCTGACCACGGCGGCGTTGTTCCAGCAGCAGGGCGCGATCCGTGCTCTCGGTACGGCGGTGATCGCCGCGCACCCCCAGCTCGCCGCCACGCTCTCCGAGCATGGCCTGACCCTCGACCCCGTAAGCGGTGAGGTTGTGGAGTTGGAGCCGTTCAACGCCGTCATGTCGAAGCGGTCGGCGCAGATCAGACGCAACCTGGAACGCATGGAGGCCGAGTGGCAAGCGAAGCATCCCGGCGAGACGCCCGGCCCGGTGTTGACCGCTCGGATGCAGGACGCGGCGTGGGCGTTCCAGCGGCCCGGCAAGAAACCGGCGGACTTGAAGAACGAGCAGTGGTGGCAGCAGGAACTCCGAGACGCCGGCTACCACCCCGAGAGCTTGCAGCACCCCGACACCGTTGCGCCGGCATCGCTGGATGACCTCAGCGTGCAACAGGTCGCCAGTCGTGCGCTGGATCGCTGCGCGGCGGCTGCATCGACCTGGACACCGCACACCGTGCGAGAGCACGTCACCCGCATCACCACCGAGGCAGGCGTGCAAGCGACCCCGGCGGAGTTGCGCGAGTTCATCGACCTCGCCACCGGACTCGCCGCCTCGGATTGTTTCTCGGTGCTGCCGCCGGGCATGGTGCAACCCGAGCACGTCGCCCACCTCACCAGCCTTGGCGTCGTCGCCGCCGAGACCGCACTCCGCGACCAACTCACCGCCGCGACGCCGGAACGGGAGCCGAAGCACCCCGACGTGACCGACGCTGCGCAAGCCGCCGGACTCGACACCGGGCAGACCGTGGCCGCCGCTGCCGTCGCCTCGACCAACCCGCTCGTGATTGTCGAGGGCGCGGCGGGCGCAGGCAAGACCACCATGCTCGGCGTCGCCATCGAGGTTGCAGCCGAGCACGGGCGATCCTCGCGGGTGGTTGCGCCGACGTTGCGTGCGGCGCAGGTCGCCCACGAAGAACTCGGCGTGCCCGCAACCTCCGTCGCGGCGCTCGTGTATGCGCATGGGTGGCGGTGGAACGAGGACGGCGTATGGACACGCCTCGCACCCGGCGACACCGACCCTGCAACCGGGAACATCTACACCGGCCCACCAAACGACGCCGTGCTGTCGCGGGGTGAGCGGGTGATCGTGGACGAAGCGGGGATGCTCGACCAGGACACCGCCCTCGCTCTGCTGACCGTCACCGCCGAGGCAGGCGCGTCGGTCGCGTTCGTGGGCGACCGGGCGCAGCTCCCGGCGGTCGGGCGCGGCGGGGTGCTCGACATGGCCGCCCAGATTCGTGGCCGTACCTACGACATGACCGAACTCCACAGGTTCACCGATGCCGAGTATGCGGCGTTGACGTTGGTCATGCGTGACCGGGAGCACCCCGGCGACGTGTTCGACCGACTCGCCACGATGGGCCTCGTGACCTTGCATGCCGACGAGGAAGCGGCCCGCGAGCACATCACCGCCCACGCCCACGACGGCGAAGCGATCACCGTCGCCACCAACGACGAGGCCACCGAGCTGAACGAGCACATCCGCGCCGGGCGGGTCGAGCGCGGCGAGGTCGACGACACTATGACGACGACCGGCAGCGACGGGCTGAGCATCGGCGCTGGCGACCTGATCCAGACCCGGAAGAACAGCAGCGACCTCGGCGTGGCAAACCGGCAGCAATGGATCGTGCAGCATGTGACCGACGAGGGCAGCGTCTACGCCCGCGAAGTCAGCGGCGGAGGCAAGCACAGCCGCACCGTCGCCCTCCCCGCCGAGTACGTGAGCGAGTGGGCGCACCTGTCGTATGCCGCGACCGCCTACGGCGTCCAAGGCGCAACCGTCGATGCCTCCCACACGGCCTTGTCGGAGGCGACGAGCGCGGCAGGCGTCTACGTCGGCATGACGAGAGGCCGCCAACAGAACCAACTCCACGTCGTCGCCGCTGATATGGCGGATGCGCGGGCGCGGTTCGTTGAGGCGATGGAACGCGACCCGGCAGACCGTGGCCTCGACCACGCCACCGCCCAAGCCATCGACGCCGTGCAAGGCCTCGTCAGCGATGGCCCCGTGCAGCTCATCACCGAAGAACTCGCCCGCCTCACCGCCGAAGCCGAACGAGCCGAACGTGCGGCGGAACGCTGGGAGCAGACCGCTGCCAGGTTCGACGCCCAGCGCGCAACACACAAGACCGAGGACGACGAGCACGCCGACGTGCTCCGCCACGCCGAGGACGAGGCGGCGCGCATCCGTGCCGAAATCGCGGAACCGTTGACGGTGCAGGCCGAGGCAGACGGCACCACCTATCTCGATGCTGTCGAGCGCGAGGCCGCCGCAAGCAGCCGACTCGCCACCGTCGGCAGGCTCGGCAGGCGCAAGGCCCGCGCGGAGCACCGCCAGACGAGCGAGCACACCCGGACGGTTCGGGCACGGGTGCGCGAAACATGGGGCGAACCACCCCGCACCACCGACACCCTGCCCGAGTGGGCGGCACGACAGGCCGAGCGTCGCGCCGAGGCCGATCCCCGCGTGATCGACGCCGCCCAGCACGTCGAGGCCGCGCGAGCCGACCGTGACGAGTTGCGGCAGCGGCACGAGCAGGAACGCCGGGCGTTGCTGGTCAGCGAGTACGGGCCGCAGGCGGTGATGCGCCACCGGGTCGGGATGCGACTGCCGAACCCAGCACAGCAAGCAGGACAGGCGCACCAGCAAGCCACCGCGCTCCGAGCCGAGGCCGACTACCTCCGCGCGCTACCGATCCGCGACGCCGCCGCACGGATCGAAACCACCCGCGCCGAGCACGAAGCAAGGCAGCAAGCACTCGCCGAACGCGAACGGCAACTCCGCGAGCCGACCGAACGCGACCCGCGGCGCAACGACCCGCGACATGACGGGCCAGCACGCGGCCTATGAGCATCAGCAGCACGTCGCGTCGGCGTGACGTTCACAGCAGCCCCGCAACCCGAGCCACAGACGCCCAGCGCGATTGTCGGCCGTTCGACGTACACTTGAATACATGACACCCGACACCGCAACTCTGATCCGAGACGGCCTCGCGCTCGACGCCGATCAGCGCGCGGTCGTCGCTAACGCCCTGCTCGAAAGCCTCCATGATGCAGACGACGAGAGCGAGGTCGATGCAGCCTGGCGTGCCGAGGCTACCCGGCGACTGGCCGAGGTGCGTGAGGGTGCGGTCGATCTGGTGGATGCCGACGAGCACTACGAGCGTTTGCGCGCCTTGCTCACCGCATGACCTTGGCCCAGCGAGAGCACCCCGAGGCCGTCGCGGAGTTCGACGCCGCCGTGCGCTGGTACGAAGACCAGGAGCCAGGGATCGGCCTTGCGCTCATCGACCGAGCAAGGCAAGCCCGGAAAGACCTCGACCAATGGCCGAACGCCGCCCCACCATTCACGACCGCTGACGATGGCACCGTGATCCGCAGCAAGGCCGTTCGCGGATACCCGTACCGCATCGTCTACACGGTGGAGCCGGACACGATCCTGATCCTCGCCTACGCCCACGAGCGCCGCGAACCCGGCTACTGGCTCCACCGGCTGAACGACTGAACAGCACGCCGCCGGGCTCATGGCTCGGATCGGGTCTCGCGTACATTTCTGGCGCCGTCGAACCCGGTGGTGAGGTCAGCGAGGAGCAGCTCCGCCGTCTCATGGGGCACGGCCAGGACCCCAACACGAGCGAACAGTTGGGTCGTCCGTACCGCCGATTCGCAAGCACTGCCGAGCGAGTTGCCCGTCGGCTTGAGAAGCTTCCCGAGACCCTCGCTCCCGCTGATAGGGGTGCACAGGTGGCGTTGATCGAGGCGGAAGAGGCAGGGAAACCGACGGGTGTGTTCGGCGAAGTCGGTGAGGCGGGCGAGGTTCTGTCGGGTCTTGACGGCGAGGTAGCGGCCGTTGACTTTCCGGTCTTCGTTGATCTCAAGCAGGGCTTCGGCGGCATGCTGGCGGACGTAGGGGTCTTCGGCGTCGTCGGCGGCGATCTGTGGCCCAGACTTCGCGAATTCGGGCAGGGGTACTAAAGCCCACCCCCTGTTCCCGATCGGGCACACTGCAGAACTTACTCTCTCCCTCGCCGCCATCTGCAGTGCACGCGACTTCGCGATGGTTTGGACGCGGCTGTCGAGCGAGCCGAAGGTGAGGCGAGCAAGGCAGATCGCGCCTACGTTCGAGCCATCACCTTCGCCGCCGGTCAGTTGCTTCGCGCAGTCGCCGAAGTCCACCGGGCAAGCCTGGCGAGCCGTATTCGTCGGCGGTCTCGAGGCAGCGGTCGTGTGTGCAGCGCATGATGGCGGAGAGCCGGTCCTGCGTGTAGTCGAATGTCCAGGAGCCGCGCGAGGCGTTCTGCTGCGTCTCCAGAGCGCGCTGAATTTACCAGATCGGTGACGATTTTGGTGTTCTTGGTGGACTAATGACCGTTCTCGGGCAGGTCAGAGTCCCGCGCGGCGGCTTCGCCGTTGTCGAGGGACGCAAGCGTGGCCATCTGGTCGGTGCTAAGGCGGAAGTCGAAGACCGAGAGGTTCTCGACCAGGCGTTTGGGGTCTGACGATCTCGGCACCGGCACGAGGCCCTGCTGCACGTGCCAGCGGAGCACCACCTGTGCCGCCGTTCGTCCGACGTCCGCCGCGATCTGCACGATCGTCGGGTTCTCCCGCAGCTCGGGCCCGCGGCCGAGCGGGCTCCAGCTCTCGGTCACGATACCGAGCACCTCGTGCGCGCGTCGAGGAACGGTACGGGCGATGTCGGGGCTGAGCTGGATCTGGTTCACGTCGGGCACGACCCCGGTCGCGGAACCGACGACGGCGGTGCGAGTCGCTTCACGGTTGGGCAAGGAGATGCCGGCCCATTGCACCTCCACGGGAAAGGTTCTCCTGGCGCAGCTCCCGCGAGAACAATTGGACCGTCTCTACCCCGACGAGCAACTCTCACAGGTGACTCCGCAGTCGATCCGTACCAAGACCGAGCTCCTCGCACAACTGGATCTTGTCGCGAAGCAGGGCTATGCAACGAACCGGGAGGAGAGCGAGGAGGGCGTGGCCTCGGTGGCCGTGGCCGTTCCCTCGGCGAGCGGGCTGCGGTTGGCGATCAACGCATCTGCCCCGGTGTTCCGCTTGCCTCCCCGCAAGGTGAAGACCCTCGTCGCACTCCTCGATGAGGCAGCCGTACGTCTGGCCGACCTGACCTCCTGAAGGCTCGTCGTCTCTTTCCCCTGCGACCTGGTGCAGGGGTCGTTCGGCGCGTTCTGAAGAGAGCTCGAGCCATGCTGGACTGTTGGCGCCGCGCAAGCTATTGTGTCTTCTAGTTAGGAACAAGTTCTGCTCAGCAGATAAATATGCGAAGAGGATGATCAATGCAGATCGTACTGGTGCACGGCGGATGGGTAGGCGGCTGGGCGTGGGACGGCGTCGCCGACGAATTGCGCAGAATGGGGCACGAGGTGATCGCGCCGACGCTGCGCGGTCTCGAAGACGGTGACGTGGACCGCTCCGGCGTCACGATGAGCATGATGGCGCGCGATCTGATCGATCAGGTAAGAGAGCTCACCCAGCTCGACATCGTGCTCGTCGGTCATAGCGGCGGAGGTCCGCTCATCCAACTCGTCGCTGAGGCGATGCCCGAGCGCATCGGCCGGGTCGTCTTCGTCGACGCCTGGGTGCTGCGCGACGGCGAGACCATTAACGACGTGCTCCCCGATCCGTTGGTCGCAGCGATGAAGGCGCTTGCGAGTCAGTCCGACGACAACACCATCATCATGCCGCCTGAGCTCTGGGCCGCGTCTATGCAGGACATGTCCCCGTTCGAGCAGCAGCAGCTCGCCGCGCTCGAGCCGAGGCTCGTCCCAACGCCGGCAGGCTGGTCCTATGAGCCGATCCGCCTCGACCAGTTCTGGGCGAGCAGCATCCCGTCAAGTTATGTGTTCCTCGCTCAGGACCAGGCCGTTCCCGCTGAGATCTACCAGGCCGCGGCCGGGCGGCTTGATAGTCCGCGCACGATCGAGATCGACGGAAGCCATTTGGTGATGCTCACGCATCCGGAGAGGCTCGCACGGGCCCTCGACGCCGTCATTGCCTAACAGGCCTGGGGAAGCTATGGATTCGATTTCACGCCCAGACGACGTCGCGCCGATCTCGTACACCGAACTGGCGCCGTCGGGTGCGCCTGCTCGGTGGATCGTCCTCGTGCACGGGGGTGGTGTCTCGAAGGAGTGCTATCTCGAGACGCCCGACGGCCGACAGGGCTGGGCGGCACGATTGGTATCGCTTGGCTACGGTGTGCTGGTGGTGGACTGGCTGGGGTTGTCCTATGAGGCGGCCCAACACGTCGATGATCGTGCGGCGTCTGCGCGGCTGGACTATGAGAGCGTGTGCCGAGGGATGGGCGTGTTCCTCTCTGGTCTCGGCCGGAACGTCGTGCTGGTCGTGCACTCGATGGCAGGTCCGATTGGCTTCCGCCTCCTAGAGACGCATGGCGATCTCATCGACGGGCTCGTAGCCGTCGCTCCGGGCCCGCCTGGAAATGTACAGGCGGTGCCCGAGATCGTGAGGGAGTCCGACCAGGAGGTCTCCATCCGTGGAGCGGCCATCGACTGGACCATCCCGAAGATGGGTTTCTGGGAACCCACAAGCGCCTTCGTGAACGACAAGGCCATCGGACCCAGCCGGCGGTTCCCCCGCGAGTGCATCGAGGTGTTCCGCCGCACCCTTCGGCCGATCCCGGCCCGGATGCTTTATCAGCGTCAGAACATCGGTGGGAGCCAAATGAGGATCGGGCCGACCGACGCGTTCACGAACAAGCCGATTCTCGTCTTCACGGGTGGAGCCGATACCGACCACCCCTCGCAGCTGGATCAGGACATCGTGGCCTGGCTCACCGATCAGGGCGCCGCCGTCACCTTCTGGTCGTCCGAACTGCCTGTTCTCGCTGGGAACGGCCACATGCTGATGGTCGAAGACAATAGCGACGAGCTCGCTGACGAGATCGCGCGGTGGATCACGGCGCTCTGACTCGCCACCGTATCGTCCCGGCCATTATTTCAGCCGACCCGACGTCCCCAACAGCGGAGGAGAACGCCAGTCGTTTCCTTCGTGTCACTCGAGGGAACGCTGTGCCAGCTCGTTGCCGACTACGACTTGGTCGATCGGGCCCTTGCTCGAACTCCTCATTTCATACGTCTGGCGATGGACTCAAGGGAGATGTTCGCCGACGGCCGCGTGCAACTCCAGGTCATCGGTGGACAGCTGAGGCGTCTGCCACGACGCATCGAGACGATCGGTTCGCAGCTCGAACGGAACGTTCGGGCTGAGCATAAGGATGTTCCGAGACCTCCAGGAACGCGGATGGATCGGTTCGTTGGTCGGGGAGCTGACGACCACCCTGGTTGGCGTGGCGCTTATCGTCGCTGCGGTGCTACTTTCGGTCTCGGGGGGTGGCCCCCAGCTCGCCCCGACGTCGCACTCCTACCGTTCCTAGGGGCGGGGTGGTCGGCCTCGCGGGCAGGCTCCTCGTGCTGAGGCCGCTGCGCACCTCCTTGATGCGCACCACGCTGATCGCCGGATCCTGGCAAACTATCCCGCGACGCGAATTCGCAGGGGGTGTCGGCGCGACTTTCGATCGACGTACAGTGCCGTCCGTTAACAAACGATCGGTTCGTGCGACCGAACTGTCGAACGCCTGTGCATCGCTGCGGCGAGTTCCTCATGGCGCAGTACCTGGGTTTCGCTTCCGGAAGAAGATTTCACGAACCCCAGCGACACGGTGTTGCGGTGACGTTCGACGAAAGAGAAGAAGGATGGCCCGGCGAATCCCAATCGCGCGAAGTCTCGCCTTCGAAATGACAGAAGCGCTCCTGTGCTCGCGCGTCGGTTACTTCGCACCTTCTAGGTGTGACGTTATCAATTAGGGTGATGACGACCGGTGACGGGTACCGGTACCTGCTGAACTCTGTCGTGTCCGGTGACGGCGACCGCGACGCCTCGTCTGTGTTGACGCGGTATTACGCGGAGGCCGGGACTCCTGGCTCGATGTAGCGCCGAGGGGGTCGCTACTGGTCGGTTCCGACGTTGTGTTCAACCCAGTCGCGCAGATGCTTCAACGGGGCGGCTGCGCTGTGTCCGAGGTCAGTAAGTTCGTACTCCACGCGAGCGGGAACCTCGGGGTAGACGGTGCGAGTGAGCAGGCCGTGGTCTTCGAGACGCTTGAGGGTCTGGGACAGCACCTTGGGGCTGACGCCTTCCAAGCGTCGTTTGAGTTGCCCGTTGCGTTGCGGCCCGTCTTCGAGCGCACCGATGGCCAGGGCGCTCCACTTGTTGGCGAGCAGGTCGAGCATGTCGCGGCACGGACACATGGCCGCGTACACGTCGTTCCGGTCGCACTCATCCACGGTCTGACTCATACGTTCATGGTATCCGATGGGTACTAGGTTGCCTTGACGGTAACCAGTAGGTCTGGGGAACCATAATTGGCATGACGGCTACGACTGCGATCGGATACGAGAAGAACCTCCCCGCCACCGACCCCGAGGCGCTGACCGCCCGCGAGGTCGAGGTGCCCGAACTTGGACCGCATGACTTGTTGGTCGAGGTCGAGGCGGTCTCGGTGAACCCGGTCGATGTGAAACTGCGGGAAGGCGCTCCTGCGAACGGGTTCAAGGTGCTCGGCTTCGACGCCGCCGGTACGGTGCGCGAGGTCGGCTCAGCGGTGACGCTGTTCGCTCCGGGTGACGAGGTGTACTACGCGGGCAGCATCGACCGGCCAGGTACGAACCAGCGCCTGCATGTTGTGGATGAGCGGATTACGGGGCGCAAGCCGCAGGTGCTGTCGTTTGCCGACGCTGCTGCGCTGCCGCTGACGGCGATCACCGCCTGGGAGACCCTGTTCGAGCGGCTCGCCCTTACCGAGGACTCGACCGGCACCCTGCTGGTGATCGGCGCGACCGGCGGAGTCGGATCGATCATGCTGGCACTGGCCGACGCGCTCCTGCCGAACGTCACCGTGATCGCCACCGCCTCCGACGATGAACGCTCCGCCTGGGTGCGCAACCTGGGCGCGGAGCATGTGGTGAACCACCGCGACGACCTGGCTGAGCAGGTGCTCGCCGTCGCGCAGGATGGCGTGGACTGGCTGTTCACCGCGCATTCCGCGGGGCAGATCGAAACCTATGCGCGGATCGTTCGAGCGTTCGGGCATATTGTCGCCATTGACGACGGTCCGCGGGCGTGTCAAGTTTTCTGTGTAAGGGCCGGTCGGTTAGCCCCTCTGCCGGGTGGTCAGAGTGGGAGTCTGTTGGGG